>NZ_JBLWMW010000060.1:0-2849 GCF_048515945.1 Pseudoalteromonas 'SMAR' | reverse complement strand
TCGCAACGGGGCTTGTTTATGGCGTATTAAACTTAAGTTTACCGGCACTTGATGGCCGCGGTAAAAGCGACGCTATATCGCAATCAGTTAAGATTGAACGAGATACCTTAGGACAGGCTGTTATTCATGCCGAAAACCGGTTAGATGCAGCCTATGCGCTTGGTTTTGCTCATGGCCAAGACCGATTTTTTCAAATGGATTTATTGCGCCGCAATGCAGCTGGTGAGCTTAGTGAGTTATTTGGTAAAGCAGCTGTTGAGCTTGATAAAAAAATGCGTTTTCATCAGCTACGTAAACGTAGTCAGATTGCTGTTGCGCAGTTACCTACAAAAGATAAAGCGCTATTAAAAGCCTACGCTAATGGGGTTAATGAGGGCCATGCGCAAGTGGGTTTCGATAGCTTTGAATATTTACTGACTGGCGCTGAAGCAAAACCTTGGCAAAGCGAAGACAGCTTACTAATCATTTTTAGTATGTATTTAGATTTACAAACGGCCACCTTTGAGCGCGACAAAACACTGATCGAAATCGAAGATTTATATGGTAAGGCGATGGTTGACTTTATTACTCAGCCTAGCCTTTATCAAGCGGCACTCGATAATAGCCAATTAGCGCCTTATAACGGCGGTATTCCTAATCTCAAAGACGCTCAATGGGCTATGACTGACATTGCAGACCGAAAGGAACTTGGCAGTAATAACTGGGCGGTTACTGGGCAGTTAACTGAAACAGGTGCTGCAATGCTGTCTGACGATATGCATTTATCGTTTGCTGTGCCAATCATTTGGTACCGTGCCCAGCTCAATTACCCACTCAATGGTGAAATGCAGCAAATCACCGGTGTGTCACTACCAGGGGCTCCTGCCATTGTTGTTGGTACCAATAATAAGATAGCTTGGGGATTCACCAATGGTTATCTAGATACAGCCGACTGGATAGCTCTTGAGAGTAAAGAGAAAACCTGGCAGGTAGATGAACCTATCTTACTCAATGACGGCAACAGCGAAAATTACGCTTTAACCATGAGTGAGTATGGCCCAGTTACAGAAATCAACGGCAAACCTTATGCGCTAAGTTGGGTTGCCCACCATGAGTATGCGGTTGATATGGAGTTACTTAAGCTTGAGCAAGCAAACACGGTTGATGATGCACTAGCGCTTGCTGCTGAGGTGGGTATTCCTGTACAAAATCTGATGGTTGTTGATGATAAAGGTAATGCAGCTTGGAAGAATATGGGAGCCGTGCCTGCCCGTAAAGAGCCCCATCAATTAGCTGTGGCTGAGCAAGCGTATCCTGCACAGTGGCACGAAAACGAAACCCAGCGTCCATTTGTTAAAAACCCAGAAAGTGGCCGTTTATGGACGGGCAACTCACGAGTTGTTTCCGCAGAGGATGACCAGCGCTTTGGTAATGGTGCTTATGCCATGGGGGCTCGCTCGGCACAAATTCGCGACCGCTTATTTGAAAAACAACAGTTCAACGAACAAGATTTTTATGACTTACAACATGATAACGAAGCGCGTTTCTTAAAGGCTTGGCATAAACTGCTGGTCAAACAGCTTAGCACTGCAGGCGATAAATATGCCCTGTATTTAAAAGAGCTAAATAATTGGCAGGCGTGTGCTTGTAGCGACTCAATTGGCTACACCTTAGTAAAGCGCTACCGCAGTGAAGTGATTAACGGCTTATTTAGCCCGTTAGAGAATAAGCTAAAAGCTCTCGATAGTAGCTTAAAACCAGTAAAACGAGACTTAGAACCTGCTGTTTGGCAACTTATCGAAGCGCAGCCTCAGGCATGGTTAAACCCTGAGTATGCAAACTGGCAACAACAAATGATAGGAGCCTTTGACCGCGTTATCACTAAACTAACCGAGCAATACGGTAACAACCCGCATAGCTGGGAGTGGGGCAAGGTTAACGAATTAGTGATTGAGCACCCATTTGCCAAGCAAATACCCGCACTGAAAAGCTTATTGAATATGCCTACGGAGCCTGGGTTTGGTGATACTTTTATGCCTTCGGTGCAAGGACGTAGCTTTGGTGCTTCACAGCGCTTTATTGTTCAACCTGGGCACTTAGATAAAGCGATAATGGCTATTCCGGGTGGGCAATCGGGGCATCCATTGTCAGAATTTTATCGTGCCGGGTTTAACGATTATGTTAGTAATGGTTTAACGCCATTATTGCCACAAGAGATTGCCCACAGTATCACTATCGATGCGGTTAATTAACCGCATCAGCATCTTTGAAAGCAGGGCGTTGACCTTTAGCAATGGTAGTTTGGTTTCGTCCTGCGTGCTTGCTTTTATACAGCGCTTCATCAGCGTGTTGTAGCATTTTTTCTATTGAAGCGAGCGGTTGCCATTCAATAAGCCCAAAACTCATAGTGACATTGAGATCGGGGAATTCATGATGCGCTTCTAGTTCGGCGATTTTTAACCGTAAGGTTTCAATTTTTGTAAAGGCCTGCTTTGCATCTGTATTGGTTAATAAAATTAAAAATTCTTCACCACCCCAGCGTACCGCTATATCGTCATCATCAATAAATTGGCGAATGAGTCTTGCAACATTAACGAGCACCGTATCACCTTTTTCATGGCCATAATTGTCGTTAATACTTTTAAACTTATCGATGTCAGCCATAACAATACAAAGACTGCTCTCAAGCTCTATGCTCTTTTGATGTGCAGCAGTGATTAATTTTTTTGCAAAACGGCGGTTGTAGAGCTTAGTGAGTGGATCGCGGGCTGCCATTTCTGTTAACTCAACCCGTTGTGACAAAGTGATTTCTCTGATTAGACCCATGCCATAGACCATAGGTAAACCGGCAATAATAATATTGATTACAT
>NZ_JBLWMW010000059.1:0-6563 GCF_048515945.1 Pseudoalteromonas 'SMAR' | reverse complement strand
GGCGGCCTTTTTTAATGCCCATAGTTTGTAGCCGCGATTTTATATCGCGATTTCCCTACCAAACCCACCGTCGGATAAACCGACTCCCACCAGATGCAGGATCTCTCTGTTCGTAGGCGCGATTTTATATCGCGATTTCCTTACCAAACCCATCGTCGGATAAACCGACTCCCACCAGGTGCAGGCTCTCTCTGTTCGTAGGCGCGATTTTATATCGCGATTTCCCTACCAAACCCATCGTCGGATAAACCGACTCCCACCAGAGGCGAAAGCTCCCTATTCGAAGGCGCGATTTTATATCGCAATGGGATACTCCATATTTGCCACATATATCTGGTTTAGTTTACATAAGGCGTAAGCTTGAGCGCATATTAGGTAAAAGTTTGGTTAATTTCGTAAATATGTGCACAATAGCTGCAATAGAGAGTTTAAAAAATCAGGAAATAGAAGATGTTCGCTTGGAGTAAACACACTGCACGTGCTGTGCTTGCTACTGTTTTATCATTAGCCCTGCTATCAGAGGCGGCAGCCGTAGATAAAGAAAGATCCTATATACTCGCTACGGCGTCTTCAGGTGGTACCTTTTACCCTGTGGGCGTGGCCATCGCCACCTTAACCAAGTTGAAAGTCACACCTAAGCATGGCATGAGCGTGTCTGCGATTACTTCGGCAGGCTCCGGGGATAACCTTAAGTTGATGCGCAATCAAGAAGCGCAGCTGTCTATATTGCAAGGGCTTTATGGTGCCTGGGCGGCACAAGGGACTGGGGCAATGGCTGGTATCGGCAAGCAAGACTACCTGCGCTCAGTGACCATGCTGTGGCAAAACGTGGAACACTTTGTTGTGGATAAACAGTATGCCCCAAGCGGCAATATGACGGATCTAAAAAATCTCTATGGCCAAGGGTTTGCAATTGGTAAAAGAAACTCAGGCACGGAAGGCTCTGGTCAGCACATACTGGCGGCGTTGGGCATAAACAGTGAGCAATTCAACCTGGTACACAAAGGGTATAGCGGCTCAGCGAATGCGTTACAAAACGGCCAAGTGGCTGGTGTGAATATTCCAGCGGGTGTACCTGTTAGCGCCATTACCAGTGCGTTTGCTAGTAACTCTGATGATATTCGTATTCTAAACTTCAGTGATGAGCAGCTTGCTAAAGTGAACGGCGATGTTGAGCTGTGGTCGCGCTACACCATTGCTGCAAATACTTACCCAGGACAAACACAGCCAGTGGCAACCATTGCCCAGCCTAATTTCTTGGCCGCACATCAGGACATGAGCGAGCAAGATGTTTACTTACTCACCAAAGCAATTTATGAAAACCTAGTGTTTCTGCAAACCATCCACCAGGCAACCAAAGCCATGGCGGTAGAAAAAGCGCTGCAAGGCCTACCAGTTAAGCTCCACCCTGGGGCACTAAAATATTATCAAGAGGTGGGGATCACGGTACCAGAGCATTTGCGCTAAATGTGATGATAACTGGATAGCAAGCAGTCAAAATTATGGATGTAGAACCGAGTAATCAGTCTCGGCGAGTGTTTTATCTCGCCATTGTAACCAGCATTTTTCACCTTTACTTTAACCTAGTAGCGACGTGGCCGGATAATTACATTGCCGCGATGCATTTTATGCTATTTGGCAGCTTAGTTATTCTGACTGAGCCATTGCAATGGCGTAAAGCCCCATCTTTATCACGTTCATTAGATCTGGTTTTGATGGTGGCTTTGCTCGCCAGTAGTGGGTATTTAATTGCCTTCAGTGATGACTTGGCGGCACGAAACTATGAGTTTTCCAGCAGCGACTGGTGGGCAGCGAGTACGGCTGTGGTGTTGGCTTTAGAGCTGGTGCGTCGCAGTATGGGCTGGTTTATTCCCATGCTGATCTTGGTGGTAATGAGTTATGTGTTGTTTTTAGGGCAATATATTGACGGGGTGTTTCATTTCGCTGGACTCAGCGCTGAAACCATTTTGTTTCGCAGCTACTTTGATGATGGTCTTTTCGGTCCTATCGCTAAGATTTCATGGACTTTTGTATTTATGTTTATCTTGTTTGGGGCGTTTTTGGTGCAAGCCGGCACTGGGGATTTTATTATTCGTTTTGCCAATGCGTTAGTAGGCCGTATGGTTGGTGGGCAAGGTTTAGTTGCTGTGGTCAGTTCAGGAATGATGGGCTCGGTGTCCGGCTCTGCAATTGCCAATACCGCAGCCACTGGGGTTATTACCATTCCAATGATGAAAAAAGCCGGCTTCCCGGCGAAGTTTGCTGCGGCAGTTGAGGCTGGTGCTTCTACCGGTGGTCAATTGATCCCACCGATTATGGGGGCTGGGGTATTCATCATGGCTTCTTACACGCAAATTCCCTATCTAACCATTATCGGCGCAGCGTTTGTGCCAGCATTACTGTACTTCTTATCCATTGCTATTTTTGTCCGTATTCAGGCTAAGCGCTTAGGTATAGCCCCAACCACGGATAAGCAGCACCCCAGCGCTTGGCAGGAGTTTAAAAGTGGCTGGCACCACTTATTGCCGATTGGGCTGTTGGTGGCACTGATGGTGTATGGCTTTACGCCAACCTACGCCGTTAGTATTGCCACTTTAAGTGTCTGCATCTTCTCTTGGTTTTCTACTGCCCCCATGGGTTGGGGTAAAATTGCAGAAGCCTTAGCTGCAGCGGCAAATAACTGCGCAAAGACGGCGGTGCTGTTGGTTGCGATTGGGGTATTGGTCAATTGTATCTCCTTGAGCTCTCTTGGTGTCACCTTTTCATTGATGATAAACGAGTGGGCGGGGTCGAATTTGCTGCTCCTTGTGGCCTTAATTGCGTTAGCCTCATTAATTATTGGTATGGGGCTGCCAGTGACGGCGTCGTATATTGTCTTGGCAACGTTATCGGCACCAGCGTTGTATGGTTTGATCAGTCAATCGGCCTTAGTGGATTTGATAATCGCTGGGCAGTTAAATGACTCGGCTGTGATGATGATGAATATGATGGCACCCACCCTAACTGAGCTGTATGGTCAAGGCGGCAGCGCCAGTGAACAAGTTTTCACGGCACTTGCGGCACTGCCACCGGAGGCCATTGAGATCATTCGCAGTAACCAGTTTGCAGCGGGTCAATTGGCGATGATGTTGCTATCGGCGCATATGATTATCTTTTGGTTATCCCAAGACAGCAACGTGACACCACCGGTTTGTTTAGTGGCCTTTACCGCTGCGGGCATTGCCAAAACCCCACCGATGGCCACGGGCATTGAGGCGTGGAAAACCGCAAAAGCGCTATACATTATTCCGTTACTATTTGCCTTTACGCCTTTTATTGGCGGCACCTATGCCGAAATCGCTGGCATATTTTTCACCGCTTTGCTGGGGTTATATGCGGCAGTGGCGGCCATTTATGGCTACGCTGAGGCAAAACTCGCCGTCGCTACCAGAGCTTTATTGGCTGTGTTGGGGATTGTTTTAATATGGCCACATGAGCAATTGCTTGTTGATATCGGAGCGGCGCTTAGCGTGGTGCTAATAGTGGTTGTGCAGGTTGTGAAAAACCGTAGGGCCTTGTCACAACCATGCAATTAATAAACTGTGGGCCTCGTGATGAGGCCTTGAACAGTTAACTGATGTGCTGAATCGACTGG
This sequence comes from Pseudoalteromonas 'SMAR', assembly GCF_048515945.1. NCBI lineage: Bacteria > Pseudomonadati > Pseudomonadota > Gammaproteobacteria > Alteromonadales > Pseudoalteromonadaceae > Pseudoalteromonas > Pseudoalteromonas 'SMAR'. Next base: position 2,929 of record NZ_JBLWMW010000059.1, on the reverse strand, counting down.
TGAACACGAGCTGGCAACAGTGCTTTTAAGTACTGCTCCAGCGTTTGCAGCGAGTCGGTGCCGCAAATTCCCGTGGTTTCATTGTGCTCAATAAAGCCCTGTTCTTTTAAGCTAGAAACAAACGCACTGAGTACTTTCTTATCGAAAAACTCTGGGCTTTTTATGCCGTGCAAGGTACCCAGCCGCTCAGCAAGCTGGGTGCTTTCACTTTCCAATTCATTACGGCTTAAGCCTTGATGACGCTTAACCAAGTTGATGGTAATGGCATAGCGCTCTAAGGTTAAGTGGATCACTTTGCCCAGCATCTCGAGTTGCGCCAAAGCATCGCCATCTTTATTCACAGTGGCATTCTGACCGTCAAAGTCAATCAACCCCTGTGCCGCAAAGAAGCGCAGAATTGACTCAATATAGCCCTCGCTAAGCTCAGTGAGGAACCACTCTTTGGCAAACAGCGGGTAGAGTAATTCTATTTCTGCACGGCACTCTTGTAAGCTTAAGTTATAACGATTGAATAGCTGCTGTGCAATTAAGCTGGGTATGGCGAATAAGTGCAGGATATTGTTGCGGTAGTAATTGAGCAGTGCGCGCTCTTTTTCTTTGACGCTGATGATTTCGCCAAAGCTATCGGCGGTCACTTCGAACTTATCGAGTTTTAATGCGTGCGTTAATAACTCTTCCGCGCTGCAATCGGGCACAGTGGCGTTGCTGTGATATGGTGCTTGACGATGTAGTTCAAGGTACAACTCAAGTTGCTGCAGTAGCTGCGATTTCGGCAGCGCAAACTGCTCATTGCTGAGTAGAATAGTGGCCAATAAGTTGACTGAGTTTAAGGCTGCCGAGTTATTGATTTCAGTCATGATGACATCGGCCAAATTGGCGACCTGCTGATTAAGCCAAACGGGCTTTTGTGCCTCGGTTGGGTGAATCGCTTCACGCCAATCTGGCTGTTGTTCATTTAAGTATTGATTCACCGAGATAGGCTCACCAAAATTCAAATAGCCACGGCCATAATTTTTCAGGTTTTTAATGGCTTTAAAAATGCCAAAAATAGACTCATTCTTTTTGCTATTACCTGCCAGCTCTTTGAGGTAGGTATTAATTTCCATCACATGTTCATAGCCAAGGTACACCGGCACCAAAGAAATTGGGCGGTCGATGCCGCGCAGCATAGATTGCAGTGTCATGGCGAGCATGCCTGTCTTGGGTGGTAATAAGCGGCCAGTGCGGCTGCGACCACCTTCGGTATAAAATTTCACCGAGTAGCCCTTGATAAATAACTGACTCAAGTACTCTTTAAATACCGCGGAATACAGCTTATTGCCGGAAAAGGAGCGGCGAATAAAAAAGGCGCCACTGCGACGGAAAATCGGTCCAGCAGGGAAGAAGTTAAGATTCACCCCAGCGGCAATGTGCGGTGGCACTAAGCCCTGGTGATAAATCACATAAGTTAGCAGTAAGTAGTCCATATGACTGCGGTGGCACGGGACATAGATAATCTCATGGCCTTTATCGGCAAGAGCTTGAACTTTCTCTGAGTTATTGACCTCAATGCCATTATAGAGCTTGTTCCACAGCCAAGTGAGTGCGCGGTCAGCCACTCTCACCATGGCATCGGAGTAGTTTGCGGCGATTTCGTCGAGTAGCTCCATGGCTTCGAGGCGTGCTTCCTCTTGGCTCAAGCCTTTGACCTTGGCTTCATCGGCAATGGCTTTTTTAATGCTAGGAGCCGCGAGAATTGAGTTAAATAATTGTTCTCTTGAAGGCAGTTTCGGCCCTGTGGCGGCCAGCTTTTGGCGGCGGAAATGCACTCGGGCAACACGCAGCAGCTTATGTGGTAGCTCTTCGACATCGGCTTTATCGTTGAGCAGTTGGTTCAATTCAATGGGCTGTGAAAAGCGCACGAAGTTATCGCGACCAGAAAACAGCACCACAAAGCACTTACGCAACCAACTAGGGGTAAGAGAGTTAGACACCAAGGTGCCTAGCCCCGGTTTTTCTTTACCTGGGTTGCGACCCCAAAGGATAGTCACTGGGATCACTTGAGCCTGGCTATTTTCTGCCGTATCTAAAGCAGAAAAAATCGCTTTACTGCGCGCTAGGGCTTCACTGGGTTTATGCTTGTTGCCAAACACACTGGGCGGCGCCTGAATGCCAACAAAGCGGTTAAGTTGTTGCTCTCCCAGTGTTTGCTTGTGTGACGGGCGGGGCAAGCCGAGTTTTTTACACATAACATCCAGCGCCACCATATCCGAGATGGAGTCGAGTCGTGCCACGTAAAAAGTGGGAACATCAGGGTCTAGGTCGTAGTCAGTGATGGGGTTTTCAGGTAACACCTTACTTTTGACAAAGAGCCAATTGCTGCAACGAGCCAAAGTAGTAAGCAAATAAGTGAAAATCTGCATGAGAATACCGATCAATTATTATTGGTTATAGAATACCAAGAATTGACTGGACTGACCATTTACATACGATTCATGGTGAGCACCAGTGTACTGGCGTTAGCTGTAAGGTAGCATAGAAGCTGTACAGTATATGCACTGTTTGCAGTTTTGACGGTTGCGGGGTGCTGTTTTGTGTTAGCAAAGAAGGAGTCAGTCGTTGTGGTTACAACCATAATTACCGCCCAGCGGCCGCCGCTAAAAATAAGCTGCGAATAATTGTTGCATTTATCACCAATATCACTATAATATGCAGACTTTCTTAGCCACAGTGCTTAGAAAGTTAAAGTAAAGGTCTGGATTTCAGGCCATTAAACAGGAACTCCAATTGCGAGTTCAATGGTAGAAATAAAAGAACAGCCGACTTCTCAGGATTATTGAGTTAGTCTCGGTCGTTTTTTTATGCTCTTTTTAAATGCTCTTTTAATTGAGGTTAAAGAATGTCAAATCAACGCATTCGTATTCGCCTAAAAGCTTTTGACCACCGTTTG
>NZ_JBLWMW010000058.1:0-7052 GCF_048515945.1 Pseudoalteromonas 'SMAR' | reverse complement strand
ATCATTCCTCTTTTGTGTATTCTAGTGAAATGACACAGATTTCTAAACACTACCACATAATGGCAATGCAGTTGTCGATTGCCAGCCGCGATTGTTCAACAATTCCTCCTTCAACAATTTCACCGTCTTGCATCGGCGTTTGCCCGGAAACCCGAAGCCAACCACCGGCGAGTGTAGCTCGCGCAAAGGGCAAATGCTGCCCGCCAGTTCCAACTCCCCCTTCAACACCTATTCTTGTTATTGTCATCATTACTCTCTTTTTTTATTTTCGATTTTATTATGCGTTAAAAAGCGCCCGGCATTTGCCGTTTCCACACTATTGCGATAGGCATTGTCACTTAGATAACTGAGCTTGCCATTTACCCACACTTTCTCTATTCCTGTCGCTAGAGACTGAGGTTTGACGTAAGTTGCCGTATCTTTGATCTTTTTTGCATCAAATAACACCAAATCGGCAAAATAGCCGGGCTTTATTTGGCCCCGCTGCTGGAGCCCAAAGCGCCACGCTGGCAGCGCTGTCATTTTATGTATTGCTAAGGCCATACTTAGTAGCTCGCGCTCACGACTGTACTCGCCTAATACTCTCGGAAAAGTTCCCCATAATCTAGGGTGGGGATGGGGATCACAGGGCAGGCCGTCGGAGCCAATCATGCTGTGCTGGTAGGCCAAAAACTGTTCCACATCTTGCTCTTGCATGCAATGGTAAACAGCCCCGGCAGGCTGCAGCTTTTTCGCCGCTTCCATTAAGGGTAACTGCCACTGACTAGCGATATCGGCTAATGACTGTTGCGCCATTTCTGGATGAGATTTGGACCAAGTAATAAAAATCTCAGCATCACTGCTAACCTGGTGTAAATCTAGGGTGCTGGAGCTCGCTGCATAAGGGTAACAATCACAGCTAATGTCTTGTTGTGCTCGGCGCAGTTCAAAATGATTAATCACCTCTGCTGCACGCCCCCAATTTTGCTTACCAGCGCACTTAATATGCGAAATGACTAAAGGAATACCAGCGTTCTGGGCTGTGCTATACGCTTCCTCCATCGCGGCAATGATACCCTGAAACTCTGTGCGTAAATGGGTTGCATAAACGCCTTGGTATTGCGCCACAACTTTTGCCAGTGTCGTCACTTCATGGCTACTGGCAGCATTGGCATTTTGATAGGCCAAACCTGAGCTGAGCCCAAGAGCTCCCTGACGCATAGCCGTATCTAATAGCGTTTGCATTGCCTTCAATTGCTGCTCATTTGCAGCAACGGAAAGATCTTCCATCACTTGCGCACGCAAACAGGTGTGGCCAATCAGCATAGCCACATTCACTTTTGCCGGGACTTTTTGCAGTGCGCGTCGATAGTCTTGCAGCTGCGCAAAAGCAAATTCACTTTGTGTGCCTAGTAAGTTTAATGGCTCCACAGCTCTGACTTCCGCAGCGAAAGGTACTGCGCTAATGCCACAGTTTCCAGCAATCACCGTGGTCACTCCTTGACTGATTTTGCTCAGCATCTCGGGGTTGCGTATCACCTCCAGATCATCATGAGTGTGGACATCAATAAACCCTGGTGCAAGTACTAGGTCTTTACCATCGACCTCTTCGCTAGCCTGCACATTGTGGCATTCGCCCACTGCAATTATTTTATCTCCTGCAATTGCCACATCCAGCTGCTGAGCACTATGCGCTGGATAATTGTACACGGTGGCACCGCGAATGATGGTGTCGGCAGCAATCCTTGTCACGTTCATTAATCTCCCAATGGAAAGCGCTTATCAGCCGGCGCCATCGTGCTATTTTTATCTCGGTGTTGGTCGAGCTGAGTTTTTAATCGCCTGAGTTTCTCCTTTGAACGGCGCTGGTTTATTATCGCCACTTCACTAGATAAAATATCCACGGCTGCCATCATGGCGTAACGCGCGGCACTAGGCTTAAAAATATAATCGCTTTCTTGGGTTTTTATGGGCAGGTGATGTTCAGCAATGGCTGCCAGCTCACTTTGAGGACAAATTGCCACAACCAAAGCACCATACTCTTTAGCAATACGCGCTGCGTCTAAAACATCTGGTGAGACGCCACTGAGAGAAAGGCATATCACCACGTCTTGCTTGTTAACGGTAGAGGCTACCATTCGCATCATCATGGGATCAGAATAGGCATTGCTTAACACATCAAGCCGAAACAAACGGTTTTGGCACTCTTGTGCCATCATGCTACTGCCGCCGCCCACACCAAAAATTAAACAGTGCCGTGTTTCACATATCAGTTTGGCAGCTTGTTCAACCACTTGCTCAGCAATTAATCCAGCGTTGAGTGTCAGTATCTCCTGAATGGCCGTGTAAACATGAGAAATGCCCTCTTTTTCCACTAATTCTTGATTGGTAAAGCGCTCCCCGATAGCGGCAGATTGCGTTAACTGAAATTTTAAGTCTCGGACATTGTCACAACCTAAACTTTTCGCCAGCCGCGTAATTGTGGCATGACTGACACCGGCTTTATCTGCCAACTCATTAATGGAGGCCGCTGCGGCAAAGCTAAGCTGGGCTAAAATAAGCCTAGCTACTTTTTCTTCTGCCGGACTAAATAAGCCCAAACCTTCTTTTATTTTACTGATAATGTCCACACGTCCTCCTGATGTTAGAACTGCGTTGTAACTAACTCATTCACTACCCAAGGCTGCTCAACAATGGCAATGTGTTTCCATTTATCAAACGTTAAGCACGGATGTGAAGTGGAAAAACACATCATATCACCCACATCAAGCCTAGCTCCTTTGGGTATTATCATTACAGCATGTTGGTCCATAATGGCAGTAAGTGTCCAAGCATCATCCACTTTGTGTAATTGTTGCTGCTTTGGAGAGTAAGCCCACTCAGGGGTTGGTAACCCCGCATCAAACGCCACATCGCGTTTGCCCATGCCAATAATCGCCCTACCAGGCTCTGGTAAAGACAACACATAAGCCCAAATGAATAAGCTGGAGCGCAACTCCCCCATTATTGTTTGAGCTGCTTGACTGCGGCGACTAATTTTATCTTGCGCTTGCTGATAAATGCCGGTGTCATGGATCAAATAACAGCCTGGACGAATAACACAATGAAACGGTAATTCAGTCGCCTTTTCTTGCCACACTGCAGTGACAATATCATACCAAGCAGATCCTGCCCCGGTGATCACCGGCTTTGTCACAGAAAAGTAGCCCTGTTGATGAAGTGCTACTGCCTGCTGCAATGCTTCGGCAACAAATTGAGCAACTTGCTGTTCAGCCTCTGAGCCATGGATCACTCCTTCATAAAACCCGATCCCAGCAACCGCAAGGCCATCATACTGCGAACAGCAATGTGCTAAGTCCATTAATTCAGCATAACTTTGACAACCACAACGACCTTGAGCGATCCCCACCTCGAGCAATACATTAAGTTTATTGGCACAGCCCACAAAAAATGCGCCTAACTCCCTAGCATTAGCTTGTGAGTCAACAAAGCAATATAACTCGATATCTCTTTGCGTTAATAACTGCTTAACTTGAGCGAAGTGGAAACGGCCAACCAACTGATTCGCTAAAATAATTCGCTTTGCTCCCGCCTCAACGGCCACCGCCAGTTGCGGTACTGTGGCCACCGTTATTCCCCAAGCTCCGTGCTCTAGTTGCAACTGGAAAAGCGCGGGCGCCATGGTGGTTTTGCCATGTGGTGCCAAAGAGACCCCATTTAGTTTGGCAAAATTGGCCATCCACTTAGCATTATTTACTAATGCCGATTTCTCCAGTACCGCAATCGGAAGACTTACCTCTTCCTTGAGGATATCCCAACCATTTTGAGCTAGTTGCTTAACCGCGCCCATTCCTTTGCCTTGATTAAGCATCATATCTTCACTCCCTGGCAATATTAAAATGTTGCGCGAACACTTAATGCAAAACGTCTATCGGTGGTGAAGCTCAGCGCCTGCGTTTTAGTGCCGGCTTGATCCATCTGATACTTGGTTTTCGTTTCAGTATCCAACAGGTTGCTGGCTTCTAGGCCAATCTTCCAATGATCATTGATGGTGTAGTACAGACTAGCATCCATCATGCCGGTCGCTTCAGCAAAAGCAGGGACATATTCTTCCGACTCACGCAGTGTTAACAAGTATTCTGAACGCCAAGTATAAGCAAGCCGAAAAGAAATATCCTGATATTCGTACATACCGATAACATTGAAGTTCTGGTCTGAGTAGCCTTGCAGTGGTAAACCACTAAATACGCGGAATGTATTGCGGTTATCGGTAATCGGGTCGCCATTTTCGTTAAAGCCTAATGTACCAGCCGAGACCTCATTAGGATCTTCAAGTCCCTCTTGGTCAATATAAGTGAAGTTTAGCTGTAAACCGAGGCCACTCCATGCGCCAGGCAGCATGTCGTAAAATTGCGAGTAGGAAAACTCCAGTCCTCTGAGCGTACCTGAGCCCGTATTTGCCGGACCATATGCCGAGATATCGTAGTCTTCCCCGCTGTAAGACACCGACATGTCAAACGCGCGGTCACGAATAATATTATCGAGTTTTTTGTGGAATAACCCGGCGGTAACATACCCTGCCGGAGCGAAGTACCATTCAGTGGTTAAATCAACATTAATAGCTTCTTCTGGTTCGATGTAAGGGTTGCCCGACAAGGCTGTCAATTCAATGTCATCAATCCCCACCACGGGGTTATTTTCTTCGTCATAGTCAGCACCAGGAGTTTGTAGTCTTCTGGTGTAATCTAAGTTAATAATGCTAATGTTTCTAGCATCAACAAGACTTGGAAAATGCAGTGCTTTAGAAGCGCCAAAACGAACCACCACGTCTTCACTTACACCAAAACTTAAATTTAAGCTTGGCAATACGGTGCTGTAATCGGTGCCTTCAACTGTGCTGAGCTCAGACTCACCACCGGCAATATCGTAATAGCGTTTATATTCGCTTTGTTGCATTACGGCATTTAAAGAAGTACCCGGCTCACCACGCTTGATGGTTGCTGGCTGCACTAAAGCTCCAGTCGATTCAAGCTGATAATTAACATAGCGCAAGCCTACATTACCAACCACTGGAATATCTTGAAGTAAGAAATCAAAATCACCACGGACATAGAACTCAGCACGCTTTTCATTGGTGGCACTGATGTTGTGGGCCGCAAAGGGTCCTTCTACCCGATCAGGTTTATCTTCGTAAGGAACATAAACCCCACTACATGTACCACCGTTAGCAGCACTGTTGGTGGCATTATGCCAACCATCTTGACAACCTTGGCGAAGCGAATCGGCGTAATTTCTGACCAAACTCATTTTAGGAAATAAGAAGTTATCCACCGAGCCCTGCAGTACTTCCCCGTTAAAGTAATCGGAAAAATCTACGCGCTCAAATAGCTCTGGACGATTCACTGCCGCGGCAGCATTACGATCCGCTTGCACCCAAGGCGTACCAATCGCTGACCACCCCTCATAGGCGGTATCTCGTACCGTCAGGTCTTTATCAGATACGTAAACGCCAGAGCTAATGCTTGTGAAGTCGCCATCTAACTCATATTTGAAGTCTAATTTAAAACTTTGCGCGTCTGCAGTATTTTGCTCTACTTGTTCCATACCACTGCCAAGGAACACGTTTGGCACCGGACCATTCCAATCTTCATTGGGCGACCAGCCGGCGGTTAAAATATTATCGCTCAAGAATTCTACGGTTGGCCTTGAGCCACGCATATCTAAAAAATAAGGCGACACAACATGAACATGATTGCCCCGAGTTTGCCCCGACATACTGTAATTTTCTACCTCTTTTTCAGAGTCGATATATTGATAATCGAGATCCACTGTCCAGCGTTCGGCCGGCTTTAAGGTTAGCTTGAAAGAAGTGTCGTTAACGGTGTTTTCGTTATAGTTCCAACGGCTACGATAGAAAAACGGCGTTTCTGGACTCACCCCCAAGGCAATCCCTGAGGTGACAAAGCCGTTTTCAGTGGTGAGCGGATAGCCATTTTGCGCGTCATCCTGCCAGTTTTGTGAAGAGCCCATAAAACCTTTAAAGCCCTGCGCGGCTTGACCAATTTGGCGCTCATTCCACTCCAGGGAAGCTTTTGAGCGAATATGCTCTAAGGTAGCAACGATGGTTTCGTCGCTATTTGCCCATTGCAGTGATGAGGTTAACCCTGAGCGCTTACGATCATTAGTGGCTGTGCTCATATGAATTGCCACAGGTACGTGCCAAACGCTACCTGCTGGCTGCCCAGGTAAAGCGGGGCCATCTACCGGTGAAGACGGATCGACACCGGTAATGCCACCCCATTGATCCAAGGTAGGAACAAAGGCATCACCTCGAGAGTGGAAGTTTCCTAACCCCACACCATCCCCTCGAGTTTGATATTCTGATTGTGACAGAGCAACTAGAAAGCCAAATTTTCCGGCGTCCGTTTCCCAGTTATCTGAAAAAAGCGCAGAAAAAGAAGGCGTTACTTCCTCTCTAAAGTCGCCATAATTGGCTTTGGCATTAAACGAAATTAAGCGTTCGTCGCCATCAAAGGGTTTTCGAGTGATGAGGTTAACCGTACCTGAAATACCACCAGAAATAAGATCAGCCGTTTGGTTTTTGACGACTTCTACGGCACCAAGCAACTCCGCAGGAAAATCCTCATAGCTAAGACCACCAGAGGGGTTAGCACTAAATGCATCGCGGCCATTTACTTCAGAACGTACTCTGTCTAGCCCGCGTACTAACACCCCCGTACCCTCATCAGCGTAATGCTTGGGATCATCCGAAGAAGCAAAGCGTTCTATGGTTACACCGGGTACACGCTGTAGTGCTTCAGTAACCGACTTATCAGGTAAAGCGCCTATGTCAGAGGCAGTAATGACATCTTTTACAGTATCGGCAAAACGCTTAATATTTTGTGCGCTATTGATACTGCCACGGATCCCTCTTACTTCAATAACTTCCATTTGCTCTTCAGCTTGCGCTTTAATGACATCGCTGTCATTTTGTTCCGACGTTTCAGCCATAAGGTAGCTTCGGCGTTTTTCAAGGTAGTTGTCACCATTTGCCGCTTTAAGCGACCTGTTTT
>NZ_JBLWMW010000057.1:0-7258 GCF_048515945.1 Pseudoalteromonas 'SMAR' | reverse complement strand
GCCAGCTAAACTCCCTCACGTGCTGGCCACTTAGCTTTTTGGCAAGTTCCGACTGCCCAATTAACACAATGCCCATTACGCGCCTAAAGCCGTGGGTTAACTCCCAAATACGCTTGAGTAGCTTTATCACATCGGCACTTAGGTCGTGGGCCTCATCGATTACCATTAAATGCAAATGGCCGTTGTTGGCGCTTTCAATTAATGCTTCTTCTATTGCGGCATCACGCTCTTCAGCGCTTGGTTTATGCTTGATTTGCAGCGCTCTACAAATCGCGGTAGAGATTGACTCTGCGGTCATCTTGCGGCGGTCTAATCGTGCCGGTTGGATCAAAATCACATCCGGATGATCTTGCTGCACTTGGTGAATAAAGGTGCGGCGAATAATGGTTTTACCGCTTCCACACTCACCATAAAGCGCTATCATGCTGCCTGCGTTTGCAGCAGTTAGCATGTCTTCAAGAATAATGCGGTGAGCATCCACTAAAAATAGGTCGTCTTCACACGTGATCTCGTTTTCAAAAGGGTCTCTACGCAGTTTAAAAAACTTCTTTGCGTTGGCTGTTAGCATTTCAGGCTCCGGATCTTCATATTCAACTTCGAGTTGGGCATTTTTATTTGGCTCATACCAGGTAAACAAATCGGTTAATTGCTCACTGGTTGCGCCCAGTTCTTCTAAATACTCTGCAATGGCGGCTTTAATCGCTTTGCTATCACAGGTTTTTGGCCAGTCGGCTTGTGTTGCTACACGGCTTAAACTGGCTTTGCTAAAGGTCAGCCCTTTAGCGGCTAATGCTTTTACTACTTGGGCTTGCTTAACTCCCAGTACTTCAAACACATGGCTAAGCTTTGTTATTTTCAAACTGCTATCTCGCTATTTTCAGCACTGGAGTCTCCACAATTCCTAGGTGCAACTGTTCAACAACTGCTGAAAGCTCCGTTTCAGCAACTTCTTGGCTGCTTAGCCAGTCGATTTCATTAGGGCGCAGCGGCCTACCCAAACGCTGTGCTACAACCATGCGTAAATCGAGCGAGTCCAACACCTTGCCTTTGCGTGGGGCTTCGGCGACTTGCTTAGCAATCGCGTGGTCTGGCTCAATGGTTTCACCCTTTGGTGCAATGCGGGTTTCGTGTTCAACATTTTTGAGGTGGGTATGGGCAACCAAGGTGCCGGCAAATGGCGCAAGCTTTTTCTTCTTAGCTTGTTTAATTTCAGCATCACTAAGATCTGGAAACGCTAATCTGTCAGCATTCTTAGTTGCCGTTTGTGTCGCCGTATCGGCATTGGTAATGTGTTGCTCTCCAATAACAGGAGCGTCTAACCTAAAGCCATCTTCAGCAACGTCTAATGGCTGCACTTGGTGGAACACTTCTTCATCAAGTGGGTTTTTGACTCCAACCAGCAGATCAGGCGTATCACCAATGATGATTGGGCTCACAGAAACTTTGATGCCATTACGAACGTGCTCAAGCTCGCTTAAGTCATAGCGGTGTTTCGTTTTCGTTCTTGGGTGAACATAGGTTATCTCTAAGTCACCTTTAACGAGCCTGGTTTCACCACTTTTAGTAAGCAGCAGCCTGCATATTTGTTCGTCTGGTAACATGCGCAAGTACTGGCGGTTTTGCGGTTTGTAAATGGTTTGCCACATTGCTAGGCGCGGCTTTTTGTGGCGGCTGTGTTTGCAGTTCATGCCTGGTACTTTGTCGGCATTAAATGCTTCTTGCCATGCCCATACCGACTCGTTCAGCTCGTCTACACTGCTTACCGGCTCAAACAAAATACGGCTTTCAAATTGCTTCTCAACAATGTTGTTTGCCACTTCCACAGCCCCTTTAGCGCGGGGGTTGCCAGCCTCATGGGGTATGTTTTTAACTTTGAGCGCATCCAGCACATTGGTAATGGCTTTGCCCGTGTTGGCACTGCCTTTATCCCAAAGCAGTATTTGCGGTACGCCCATAAATGGCGAATCTTCATGCTGCTTCCAGCACCACATTAAAAAGTCGAACATATTGGCTTGCGTTTCACCTGCTGACTCGTAATAACGCACGCGGATCATCCCGCTGTTATGGTCAATCAACACATAGCGCCACACTCGTAAGTGCTTTATGCGCTCTAAGTTCTCGGGCTTGTTGGCATAAAACTCAGAGTCATTGGCGTAGCGCTGCACTTTGCCTTTTTTGCCAGGTGGGTAATACAGCAAGCAATAAGACGGGTCGACTTGATGCACATGGTTTGGCGCGAGGCTGCGCATTTGAACATGCGGTGTTGCTTTGTCTAGGGCATTTACCGAGGCATTGCGTTTAGTTAGTACACGACTGATCTGGCTTGTGCTTAAACAGTCATAGCCATTAGCAACTAAAATCGACTTAGCCGTTGTAATGTCCATGATCCGCTTTCCATTCTCGCGCACACCTTGATTGAGAATAGAAACCAACATACTGATGGCTTCATCGTCCATTGCCGTTGTGCCCGCATCACTGCGCTTGGCTTTGCCGCTTTGCCAGCCTAGTTTTTTGAGTTTGCGATATAATGCGTCTTTACTTAGGCCCAAGGTCTCACAGGCTTTTTCGCGGATAATGCCTTTTTGGCCGTGGCCAGCATTACTCAGCTGCTCTGCCCAATACTCAAGAGATAATGCGTTCATTCGATCACCTCCGTGGCCTCGTAACCCATTTCGGCCAGCCATTCGCCACTGGGGCGCGCATCGTCTAAATCGCCATAGGTGCGGTGTATTTCATTCCACACATGGGCGAGTTGAGTTAGTAAAATTTTGCTGTCGGCGTAAAAGGCTGACTTGGCCGCGTCGTAGGTTCTATCGTCCATTTGCACTGTTTCTAGCTGCTCGCTAAGCACTAACAGTTGATTGCAACCCTCGCGGATTTGGTTTTGGGTTTTCGCCAACGCTTCAAAAAAGCTTTTGGCTTCACCTTTCCAGCGTTCAGCAGAGAACTTTTTGCTTTCTAGGTCGGTTTTGAGGTTAATGATCTCTTCTTCTTTTTTGGATGAAGAGTCTCGGGAGACTTTGAGCATGCGTTCAGTGGCATCTAGCTCTTGCTTCAGTTTACTTTTTTCTTTGGCATGCTTAGCCTTGAGTTCATCGATTAGCTCTTTAACGGCTTCTTTATCGCCAGTTTCAACAGCCTCAGACTCAATAACGTGCGCTTGCTCTTCTTCAGGTAATTGTCGCAAAGCCCGCAAGTCACGGTAGCCAAGCTTCATTTGTTGAGCTTGCTCGAAGAACTCATCACCAAATTGCTGTAGGTTTAGTAACCGATTGTCAACACTTTGGCGACTCATACCAATTAAATACTGGCAACACTCATCCCAAGTGCTAACAGTTAGCACTTTTCCCTCTGGGGTTTTATATGTTAACCCTTTGAAAGATTTAGATTCTTTAACTTGTTGAAGTATTTTTAATTCGCTAACGGTTACCAATTTGCCTATAAAGTTAAAAGCTTGTATTTGACCTAGCTGTAAAAGGGCGTCCTGCTTGGAAGCAAGTAAATCTTTGCCCTCAATTAGCGCTTTCTCCATGCTCGGGGTTATATCTTTTTCACTCATAACTACCTCAAAATACTGTAGTTGTTGGATTCCAGTTGCAGGTTACGCAGTACGGTTTTCATGTTGTGATCCACCGTATTGCTCAACTGCACCGGTTTTTTGTGCAGTCGCCAACGCTTATCGTTGCTCGGCAAACGTTCAGCCCAACCGGCCTCGGCCAAATTAGCCAGAATGCGCGTCACATCAGCCGCACTGGTGTTTAGCTCAGCAGCTAACTGTTTAGGTTCAACGCCCTCAACTTCATGCCCAGCCATAAGCTCAATCGTTGTTAGTACTCGCTGCACCTGCGCAGATATATATTGCTTCATGCTGTTACCCTCTTATTTGGCATCAGCGGCTTTTTGATGGGGTTATTAAATGCGCTTACGCACTCAGGGCACACCACATCAATATCAAATGCCTCGCTCTTAACATGCCGCCAACCAATATGGTTTGCAGCGTGAAGCCACATTGCTTTGGTAACGCCTGGCTGGGTCGCACGCTCTTGGTGCTTGCAGCATTGGCAGGTTACTGCTGGTTTGCCGTCGATAACTTGCACTTCACAGCTCTCTACTGGTTCAGTTAATAGGCTCATTGTTTTTCTCCTTGTGCTGCGAGCTGCTTCAGCTCTGTCATGCTCATTAAGCGCACTGGCTGACCTATTTGTTTGCCTACCCAAATGGCTGCGTTTTGAGCGATTTGCCGTTTTTTAGGCGCAGCTTGGTCTTTGATAGTCATGCTATTTGCTCCTAAATTAAGGGTTGTTGCGGGTCGTCGAGCTTTTCAGCTTCGAGCTTGTGGTAGGCAAGATCTTGCATAAGCAATACGATTTGGTCGGCAACATGCTGGGCGTTACCATTGCCTTCTTCTAGCTGCATCACCATGCCAATTACTTGGTTAGCGAACTGGTTCAAATGGTTAATCGTAGGCATGCACGGCTTTTTACCTTTGGGCATATCCACAATTAACTTATCTAGGCTATGGGCCATGTATTGCAGCGGGTATTCTCGGCCTGTGGCAGCCATATATGGAATCAATAAGCTGGTTGGCATATCGCCGTTGCCTAGGTGTTTATAAAGCATATCCGTGCTCACGCCGGTTCTATCCGCGATTCGCGGCACACTCATGTTGCGTGTAGCCTGTGCGTGCTCTTTACAAAGCTGAAGCGACTCCTGCAAGCTTCGAGCAACAATTCGATTCCATTGGCGGCGTTTTGGTTTAGCAGTCATAGCAGCCTCCTACAGGTAGACTGTGGGTTGCAAAAAAGCCATTCCAAAAAGAAAGCGTTTTTGGAACTTCCCAAGGGATGATCTTGCTGGCTAGAATTTGATCATCACGTAAACGGGAGATCAAACCATGCAAACCGACTTTGTTACTTACCAGTTTAATAATTTGCTTGAGTGGCTGTGCATTGACGACAAACCCAGTGCTACTCAGTGTGAGGCTAGTGCTAAAGAACTGCGCCAACTTATTGTTGAACTTGGCCGCTATACGCATATTGAGCGCAGAGTGGTGGTTAATCGCTTGTACCAACAACAAAACACGGCTTTGTTGGCGCTGATAGCGTTGTGCTATGTACGGGCTAATAATGTGCATTGTGTAGCTCCTGTGGGTTCGGTAACTCAGTTATTAGTAAAGTGGTTACTTAGCCCTTACGAGGCCAAAAGCTGTTGAAGCTGTGCCACACCTTGCTTGCGGTCTTCACCTCGAAGCACACGGGGGCTGTGATAGGAGCTTGTGTTTGGGAAAACGACTTCAATAGGCTTGTTTATGATTTTACAAATTGCAGATGCAACTCGGCGAGATTGGGTGTGGCCGCAAACCACACCAGACACGGTGGCTAAGTTTACTTCCAATGCGTCAGCGACCATAGAAAGCGAATAGCCTTTATTTGCAATGGCTTGTTTAATTTCGGAGGGTTTCATAGTACATTACCTTTTTGAGTAAACCTTTTACCTGAACTTTGGCGAGTGAAAATAAAAGGTTTAGTTAATTGTTAGGCTAAGTATAGGGTTCACATGAGAACCCTGTCAACATGAATTCCCATATATGAACCACAAATTAATTGAAGAACGAGAGAGACTAGGTCTCCAACAAAAGCAAGTCTATGATTCTATTCAAGTTGGTAAATCCACCTATTACAGGTGGGAAAGTGGCACCCCAATACCTTCAGACAAGTTAACTGAACTCGCGAAGTTAGGATTTGATGTTGGCTATCTAGTGACAGGCAAACGTACTCAGACACAAGAAGATGGAGTTGTTTGCTTTAGCAAGCAAAATATTCAAGAAGCTCTGACTTCGTTTTTATACAATACGGCTGAGTTAGGCTTGCTGACGAAGTCACCAGATGCGAAAGTTGAATCTTTGGTAAATATGGCAATGTTTAGTTTGTTTCGAGAGATTGGAGAGGTTTATCAGCCAGAGATAATAGAGACAAAAAGTAGAAGCTCAAAATAACCCTCTACTTTTTTTTGCTGAACTCGATAAGGTTTGATGGTTTTGTATTTTTATAACTCGACTCACAAAGAATGTTGAAGGCATCCGCCTCATCTTTCCACTCAACCAACGCCATATACTTTGTAAATTGGTCGTTCATGCTGTCAATATCTCTTCTTTGTCTAAGTAGTACATAAGCTTTGCTTCCCAGTCCATCATCCTGAAAAGCATCACTGTTCACGTAGTCTTTTGGACCTCCTCGCAACTTAACTGAGGCCATAATAATTGTTATGCTCAATATTATTAAACCGGAAAAATATATCAGACTAAACATTTTGATTCCTTGGCTTTAGTTTATATTCCCATAGATAACCGACTAACGGTAAAGCAATCAACGAGCTTATCGCCAGATTCCCTGAATTAATTCCCAGTGTGTATAACGTACTTAAATGATGTGTGCCGAAAATTTCTAGCTCAAAGAATCGAGCTATTTGAAGGAGGCCCAACGCTGAATACGCAAACATAACACTCAGAGATGTGAAGCCGATACAAGCTTTATGTCTAATATGAGCGTAGTAGATCACAAATATACACAAAACATCTAAAGTTGCCCAAGTACCGTACCAAAATACTAGATTGTCCCTCGATGCAGAGACAATCTCATTTAAATAGGGTTCGATTCTAAGGTTCAAGAATTGAGAAAGAACCCAGACTGCCGAAGCTATGTAGTAAGAGCGAGAACCGATTTTCAAACAATACATCACCAATGGTGCAATTACTGAAATCAACCAAATCCATGTATTTATCTCATGTAGCTTGTTTAGGTAATCTGGGAACATGTTTACAACTCAACTTACTTCTTATTATCGCTTTTCAAACCTTCATAATATTGGACTTCTGGAGCTACCACAGCTTTAGTCTTTGCACCAGGATCATTCCCGCTGCCATTACCACCAGTAACCAAAATCAACGTTCTTTTATTAAGAAGCTTGATAGTACTTTTGCTAGATTTTTTTATGTGCATTTTTAAAACTCCTGTAGTTGGGAGCTATCAGCTTAACACTTTTTAAATGGATTTATTTTAAACTAGATTAAAAATGGGAACGGAGGGTTCGGCTCTCCTGCCACGTTACTACTGGTTACTCAATCCATTAACTCAACTATAACATTTACCAAATATTAGGCAAACAGTTTTGTTATGAAATACGGAATAATTTTTGAAATATGCCATGTACACCCCGTGTTTAGCGTTGTGATGTGATAATTTGGTAATGTACAACACCC
>NZ_JBLWMW010000056.1:0-12889 GCF_048515945.1 Pseudoalteromonas 'SMAR' | reverse complement strand
ATGAAATTTGCCCGGTCAGCTCAAACTTTTTAATGGTGGCCGCAGGTACACAGCTTCGCTCAGCAAGCGCAGATCGTGACAGCTTTGCCTGCTTTCGTAACTCACGTAAATAAGCCGCATAAGCTTGGCTTACATCGGTATCATCAAGTAAGGTAAAATTCATCCGCAAAGACCAAGTGGACACAGTAATATCCATTATAGCTAAATAAATCAGAAAGTGGACATTATAATATCCATCAATGTGTAGGGTGTTGAAAAAATTACCCGATAAAGCCCTTCAAAACAGCTATGTTTTAGCTCTAACAGCAGCATAAAAACGGCACTGTTTTTCCTTAATCATAGCCAACAAGCACCACTAAGATTTGGTAAAAGCCAGAGGCAAGTAGTGGGCAGTTTAGTGGGCAATCAAGCATTTTTGAGCGGTATCTTTTCGCTAAGTTGTTGAGTTGATTTGGCTCCAATAGTGAATGAGCTAACAACCCTTTTCATTGTCCGTTGAGTTGCTCCACTTAGAGCAACTCAACGATTTAACGAGCCTTGCTAGTTAGGTAAACGCTTAAGAAAACTGGTCACTGTGTTATTAAAGTCGTGGTGATCAACACTTTCTCCATGGGCCACGCCATCAAGTACCACAAACTTTTTGTATGTGCTCGCCTTGGCTTGCTCTGCTAGGCTTCGCATTAACGCAGTGGGCGTCACCGTATCTTTTGCCCCCACCATAAAAAGCATCGGCTGGCGCAATTGCTGAATAAGTTGTTGATTGCTGACGTTGGTTAAGCTGGCCTGAGCTTTAACATCAACGAACGCTTTGGCATACAGCGGCACATTGCTATCAATCCAGCTTTGGAAATCTGGCGCTGTGGAGTCAAGAATGAGCCCGTGAGGTTGATGTTTAGACGCTATTTTTGTCGCCACAAAGCCCCCTAAAGAAAAGCCATACACAGTGATTTTAGTGCCCGATATTTCTGGCCTATTAATAATATGGTTATAGAACGTATCGGCACTGCTTTCTAGGTTGTCAATCGTCAGCTTACCGCCATGGCTGCCCATACCTGGGTATTCCATTATCACTAGATTGCGCTGTGGCGCTGAAAATTTTAACAGCTCTGTTGCACCAGGTATCAGGTTAAAACCATTACCAGGAAAGATAATTATCGTTTCTTGAGGTTGTTTTGACAGCATGGCTGCGTAGTGTATGTTGCTGCCAGCAATCTGCTCCAACTTAAAGGTATGTGAAGCGCTTTTACTGTTTAGCGCCTCTGGGCTAAAGTTTTTAATCGCTGAAATATCGTCTTGCCGTTTGCCCCGGTACTTTTCAGTTAAAGACCACTTACCAGCCTGCAACTGCAATTTCCCTTGTTGTGCTAGCTTTGCCAGTTTTTGCTCTACCTCTGTTAAAGAGTAAGAGGTGCGCTGAGCAATTTGTGCACTGGTGCTGGCATCAAAGCGCATAAGATCGTACACAATCGCTTCCGTTTGGCTACGTAAAAATTGTTCTTCTTTTATTTCAATGCTGGTGCAGCCTATAAAAAACAAGGCGGCTATCACAATAAGGCTAGATATCAGTTTATTCATGGTGCTTCCAAGCTGTTTCTTTTTTATTCTGGAGTATCACCTTAGAACAATTTAGTGCCCGAAGAAAGGAAACCAATATAAAATTGCAACGTAGAACATAGCGACTCGGTTAATCAAGCGCCGGCGTTAACAGAGAAGGTTCGGAGTTGAGGGCCAGCATTGCAATAATTCACAATGCTGGCAACGGGTTTAATAGCCAGCGGCATGGCCATCTTTGCGGGTTTCAGAGGCGCCATAGTAAACGCCATTGGTAAGATCACGCATAATGGCTTGGTAACCGCCATAAGGTCCCACAGCACTGCGTAAAGTATGGCCTTTTTTCATTAACTCGCGGCGCGTTTCCATGGAAAAGCCCGTTTCCAGGCTCACATAACCACCATCGGTCATTACCTCACCCGTGGGCTGAGTCGAGCCTGTGTGTAGTATTCTTGGGGCATCGCCTGCTTCTTGTAGGTTCATACCAAAATCAATCATATTAATCAGGATCTGAGCATGCATTTGCGGTTGTGTTGCGCCGCCCATTACGCCATAGCTCATCCAAGGTTTGCCATCTTTGGTGACAAAAGCCGGAATAATGGTGTGAAAAGGACGCTTGCCTGGCTCATAGACATTAAAGTGCCCTTCTTCTAAGGCAAACAACTCGCCACGGTTTTGTAGCACAAAACCCAGCTTTTCTGGTGTCATGCCCGAGCCCATACCTCGGTAATTACTTTGGATAAGCGAGACCATGTTGCCGTCTTTGTCTGCCGTAGTGAGGTAAATGGTGTCTCCTTCTACAGGCCCGGCTTGGTCGCGCTTAGCCGCTTTATTGGGATTAATCAGAGCACGACGCTTATCGGCATACGCTTGTGAGATCAAATAATCAACAGGAATGTCATTAAAGTCAGGGTCAGCGTAATATTTTGCTCTGTCGGCAAAGGCGAGCTTTTTGGCTTCCACAAAGGTATGAATATACTCTGGGCTGTCAAAGCCCATTTGTTGAATATCGTAGCCTTCAAGAATATTTAAAATTTGTTGTGCCGCAATGCCTTGACCATTCGGTGGTAGTTCCCAAAGGGTATAGCCTCGGTAGTCGCTGCTCACAGGCTTAACCCACTCACTGCGATGCGCCGCTAGGTCTTCGTAGCGGAGATAACCGCCATTTTCGCGCATGTATTTATCGATTTCTTTGGCTATTTCACCTTTGTAGAATGCGTCTCTGCCCTGCTTGGCAAGCAGCTCATAGGTGTTTGCCAACGCGGGATTTTTAAAGATCTCCCCCTTTTTAGGCATGGCACCATCAGGCATAAACACTTCTTTGAATCCGGGATACTCAGCACGAGCCGATACCGAACGCTGCATATAATAGGCAATCAGCTCAGAAACAGGAAAGCCAGAACGAGCATAGTCAATGCTCGGCGCTAGTAAGGTTGCCATCGGTAACTTACCGAACTTTTTATGCAGTTCAAACCAACCATCCACGGCACCGGGAACGGACACTGGTAAAGGCCCATAAGAAGGAATTTTATCGCCTTGCTGCTGCAACATTTCTAAAGTAAGGCTTTGCGGTGAGCGACCCGAGGCATTGAGACCCGATAGGGTTTGTTGCTCAGCATCCCAAACAATCGCGAACAGGTCTCCACCTATGCCACAGCCGGTAGGCTCCACCAGCCCAAGCATGGCGTTTGCCGCAATCGCCGCATCCACGGCACTGCCGCCTTGCTTTAAAATGTCTAATGCCACTTGTGTGGCAAGTGGTTGTGAAGTGGCCGCCATGCCCTGCGTGGCAATCACCTCAGAACGGCTGGCAAAGCCTTTGCCAGTCACACGGTCATAGGCAAAGCTACTAACACTCACGGTGGTCAGTAACAGGGCTGTGAAGGTTTTTCTCAGCGTTAGTTTCATCATTTATTCTCTGTTGCTTTCTTTTTAATCACTATAGGCAACCAAGCTTTGTTGCCGCAATGGCTTTGCGCTCAATGTGATGTTAAACAAGATTGAACCGCTTACAGGGATAGATTTATATCAATTTTTGCTGAGTTTTTTTGACTTTATTGCTACACAAACGCAGTGCTGAACTACACTGAACTAAGATAACTTCACGGACTCGATAACACACTCTGCCATTCCAGCCTGTAACGGAATGCATCATGTAATAGTTCCGTATTTACATTTGGTTATAGGCGCGCATAGGTATTTATGGAAAATCGAATAATTGCGATTAACTTAAAGAAAACGTTAACTTGGGGCACCCTAGCCTTTTGCTTGTTTTTCTCGCTCATTATTGTCGCCACCTCCTTTGTCAACGAACGTGAGCGTTTAATCTCTACGTTTCAATTGCAGCTAAGTTCCGAGCTCAACCATTTGGCCAAAGCCATCAGCAACCAGCCGCTGCAAGACAGTGCCACGGCGGAGCTTATCAACAGTTACTTAGAAAACCCCAGCTATATCACCCTTTTTTTAGCGCAAAACAGGCAACTGGTTGCGGCAGATTCAAACCCCACTAAACAAGCCGCCGCAACTTGGTTGGCTCAGCCGCACAACCAGCAGTGGCTGCAAGAAGTAGGTTATTCAGACAATTTAAGCACTCAATACCTACCCGCCCAACAAGCGATAGTTGCCACGCGCACTATTGAGCCACTTAATGCCACTGATACCGCGCCATTACAGTTAATCGCAACGTATGATTTATCACCTGTCATTGCGGAGCTAGAACAGCAATTTACGGTTAAGCTAGCATTGCTTTTTTTGCTGTTGATGGCGCTATTAACAGGCCTATTAGTGTTTATTCGCCGCTATATTCACAGTCCTATTAACTACCTTATTAAGGTTGGTAAACAACTGACCTCGCAGTCGCTTGGCAGTCGGGCAACAGTTTATGGCAAGGGCGAATTTGCGGTGCTAGCAAAGCAATTGAATACCATGGCACAAGCCTTGGAGGAGAACTGGCAAGAACAAGCCATTGTGACCGATAAGCTCAGACAAAGGCAGGCTTTTATAGATGGTATTTTCTCAGCGCTGCCAGATTTATTCTTCATCATTGATAAAGAAGGAAAAATTATTGAATACCATGCCGGTGAAGCGCAAGACTTGTATATAGAACCTGACTCGTTTATCAATCAAACCATGGCAGAAGTGTTGCCAAAACATGTCGCTAAGCAGTTTAATCAAGCGATTAACTCATCTACGCGATACCACAGTATGACGCAGCTAGAGTACTCACTGGACTTTAACGGCCAAAGCAAACTGTTTGAAGCCAGATTGTCCCCTATCCCTAATACCGACTTGCTAGTGATAGCAGTGCGCAATATAACGGAAAAAAAGCGTCAAGAAGAGGTCATTTTACACCATGCTTTTTACGATACCTTAACCGATTTACCCAATCGTTTTTTAGCCTTAGAGCGGCTCTCGCAACTATTATTAGACGCCGAGCGTAACAAAGAAGTGGCGGTGGTGTTTTTTATCGACCTCGACGACTTTAAAAAGATAAATGATAGTTTAGGTCATGAGGTTGGCGACAAAGTATTGATTGCCGCCGGGAATAGGTTAAGTCAAAGCCTGAGAAAACAAGACACCGTAGCACGCCTTGGTGGCGATGAGTTTATTGTTCTAATGGGCGGTTTTAAGTCGGTGGCCGCAGTAACACCGGTGGCTGAAAAGCTGGTTAAGCAATTTCAACAACCACTTGCTGTTATGGGGCGCGAGTTTAATATTTCCATTAGTTTGGGCGTGGCAGTCTACCCTGACGATGCTCGTACCCCAACTGACATGCTGAGCCATGCAGATACCGCCATGTATAGCGCCAAAAACCTCGGGCGCAACACCTACTGTTTATTTAATCAAACTATGGGGCGGCAACTAAACCGGCGTTTAGAAATAGAAGAAGCATTGCGAGTAGCGCTGCACAAAGGCGAGTTTGAAGTCTTTTACCAGCCACAGTTTAACATCTCAGACCGCAGTATTTTTGGCGCCGAAGCGTTACTGCGATGGCACAGTGAGCAGCTCGGTCCGGTTTCACCCGATGAGTTTATACCGGTGGCAGAGCAAAGTGGCTTGATCATTGATATTGGTGATTGGGTGCTATTTCAAGCGATCCAACAGTCGCTCAGCTGGCAGCAAACCTTACACCCCGATTTTCGTATTGCCATAAACCTCTCTCCAAGGCAGTTTAAAGAGCCTAGTTTAGTAGCAAAAGTGGCGGCTCTGCTCAACGATACTCCCATGGAAAAACGTCATATCGAGCTTGAAATCACCGAAGGGGTGTTGATCTCAGGGCAATCTAAAGCGCGCACGGTGCTGGATCAGCTCCACGGCCTGGGACTGACTTTATCATTGGATGATTTTGGCACCGGCTACTCTTCGTTAAACTACCTAAGACACTTCCCATTTGATGTCCTCAAAGTCGATAAAAGCTTTATTAATGATATGCAAAGCTCGACAGAGTCAATGGCGCTCGTCAAAACCATTATCACTATGGCCCATGATTTATCTATGACCGTAGTCGCAGAAGGCGTTGAAACCGTTGAGCAGCTTTTGACATTACAACAACTGGATTGTGACTTTGGTCAAGGCTACCTCATTAGCAAGCCTTTAAGTTCTTCTGAATTCACTGACTATTACCTGGAGCGACACAGTAAGTTGCAGCAGAGCTCCTAGTTTCATTGCTCATGCCAGTAAAATATTTAATCGGCGAAATACAAGACTAATAAAAATAATATGTTAGTATTGCAGAGCAGTGTAAGGATTTAAATCATGAATATAGAACTACTAGTTAGTAAAGCTAAACAAGTATGCGATAACCGTGGTGCACGATTCACCCCTATTAGAGAAAAAGTATTTCGATTACTGGCCTCAAAACAAGGTGGTGTGGGCGCTTACGACCTACTTGAAGAATTAAAGCTTACCGAATCTGCAGCTAAGCCTGCTACCGTTTACCGCGCGTTAGACTTTCTGTCTGAATTAGGCTTTATTCATAAGATTGAAAGTACTAATGCATTCATGCTTTGCCATCACTTCGATCATATTCACCCGGTTCAGTTACTGATCTGCGATAGCTGCGGACACGTTCAAGAGCTTCACTCCAGTGCGATTTCGCACGAGTTAAATAACCTCGCTGCTGAAACGGGGTTTATCGTTTCAGAGCAAACCATTGAAGCACATGGTCGTTGTGAAAAGTGTAAAGATTAAGTGCGAGAGCGCAAAAATCCCTCTACACTAAAGAGTAACAACGGCAAATTAAAAAATAATGCGTAAGGGAAATCAAATATGAATGTAGAGTTCATCAACCCCTTTTTATCATCTTTAATCAATGTCTTAGCCACGATGGCGCAAACAGAACTAACACCAGGTAAGCCAAAGGTTAAAAAAGACGAAGTGGCACAAGGCGATGTTTCTGGACTAATTGGTATGGTGGGTCCACAAACCAAGGGGTCATTTTCCATCACGTTTGATGAAAGCCTCGCACTCGCCATTATGGAGCGCATGCTGGGTGAACGACCAGACTCCATAAATGAAGACGTCACTGACATGGTCGGTGAAATCACTAACATGGTTACTGGTGGTGCTAAGAATCTATTGGGCGAAAAAGGCTATGAATTTGATATGGCCACACCCGTTGTGGTGTCAGGCCCAGGTCATACTATTACCCATAAATGCGAAGGGCCCAAGCTGATCATGCCGTTCACCTCTGCTGATGGTAACGCTAACATTGAGGTCAGCTTCGATAAGCTAGCACAACAGTAAAGTACACTTCCTGATGACTTGGCAACAAAAACACATCACACTTAAGCCTCGCAGCCGGGGCTTTCACCTAGTCGATAATGAAATTCTGCAACAGTTACCAGAGCTTAAACAGATTAAGGTCGGCCTGCTGCATTTATTTTTGCAACATACCTCGGCCAGTTTAACCATTAATGAAAACGCCGATCCGACCGTGCGCATGGACATGGAAAGCCACTTTAATCATTTTGTG
Organism: Pseudoalteromonas 'SMAR'; assembly: GCF_048515945.1. NCBI lineage: Bacteria > Pseudomonadati > Pseudomonadota > Gammaproteobacteria > Alteromonadales > Pseudoalteromonadaceae > Pseudoalteromonas > Pseudoalteromonas 'SMAR'. The sequence continues at coordinate 5,364 of NZ_JBLWMW010000056.1, read as the reverse complement.
CCTGAGCGGCAAAGTTATTATCGCCACGATTATGAAGGCGATGACGACATGCCAGCCCACATCAAGTCGAGCACCTTAGGCTGTGAGCTTACGCTTCCCATTGCAAATGGCGAATTACAGCTTGGCACTTGGCAAGGAGTGTACTTAGGAGAGCACCGCGACCACGGCGGCGCCAGACGACTGATAGCCACTTTGCAAGGTCAGCAATACTCGTAGCTTACCCGTGGTGTGACATTACAGAGTAGTTCATAAGGGATAGTACCTGCGCAGCGGGCTACCTCCTCCACCGCCAAGTTCGGGCCCCACATTTCTACCTCATCGCCCACCTTAATATTATCGCGGTTGGCGCCAATGTCGACGCTGATCATATCCATAGACACACTGCCGACAATGCCGTAGCGTTTATTACGGATCACCACTGGCGTGCCGCATTGCGCGTGGCGTGGATAGCCATCGCCATAGCCAACACCAATAATAGCTAACTGGGTATCACACGGGCTTTGCCAACGACCGCCGTAGCCCACTGGGCTATTGGCTTTTAACTGCCGAATAGCAATGACCTTAGTGGTCAGGCGCATCACTGGCTGCAAGCCATGCTGCTGACCTACGCCATTTTGCATGGGCGAGATACCATAGAGCATTAACCCTGGTCGGATCCAATCGCCATGGGTTTGTGGCCAGCCAATCACCGCCGCAGAGTTGGCTAAGCAAAGTGGTCCAGATAGCGTATCGACCAGACGAGTAAACAGCGCCTGCTGTACCTGCGTCTGATCATTGTGTTTATCATCGGCACAGGCAAAGTGGGTCATCAAGTGAATGGTATCGGCAACGTTGGCGCAGGCTTTCAACCTCTTATGAAACGCTAAAAACTCGCTTGGCTCAACGCCGAGACGATGCATGCCAGTATCCACCTTAAGCCATACCGTGAGTTTAGCATCGAGCTGCGCTTGCTCTATGGCCTCTAATTGCTGAATGTTATGTACAATGGTTTGTAGGTTGTTAGCCAATAAAATCGGTAAATCTGAGGCATGAAAAAAGCCTTCAAGCAGCACAATCGGCTTGGTGATACCACCGGCTCTGAGTGCCAGTGCCTCGTCAATGCGGGCGACCGCAAAGGCATCGGCTTCGTTAAGGTGCTGTGCCACCTTCACTAAACCATGACCATAGGCATTGGCTTTTAACACCGCCATTATTTTGCTGTTGGGCGCCATCTGTTGCGTGCGCTTCAAGTTGGCTTGTAACGCAGTTAGGTCAATTTCGGCACAGGCTAATCGCATGCTTACTACTCTTGTAAATTATTAATACTCATCGTCCATAGCTGGACCAGCATAGTTGTCAAAACGTGAGTATTGACCTTGGAACGTTAACCTAACCTTACCAATGGGACCATTACGCTGTTTACCAATGATAATCTCGGCTGTGCCCTTGTCTGGGCTGTCTTCGTTATACACTTCATCACGGTAGATAAACATGATTAAGTCGGCATCCTGCTCGATAGAGCCCGATTCCCGCAAGTCAGAGTTAACAGGTCGCTTATCTGCTCGCTGCTCCAAGGTACGGTTCAGCTGCGATAGTGCAATAACTGGGCATTCTAACTCTTTTGCCAAGGCTTTCAGTGAGCGCGATATTTCGGCAATTTCCAAGGTACGGTTATCGGATAAACTCGGTACTCGCATAAGTTGCAGGTAATCCACCATGATCATACTGATACCGCCGTGATCCCGAGCAATACGTCGTGCTCTTGAGCGCACATCGGTTGGCGTGAGGCCTGAGGCATCGTCAATGTACATTTTGCCTTTTTCCATCAACAGCCCCATGGTGGATGACAAGCGAGCCCAATCATCATCATCTAATTGCCCGGTACGTACCTTGGTCTGGTTTATACGGCCAAGCGAAGCCAGCATCCTCATCATGATCTGATCGGAGGGCATCTCCAACGAGTAAATAAGCACCGGCTTGTCTTGGGTCATGGCGGCGTGCTCAGCCAAGTTCATGGCGAAGGTGGTCTTACCCATTGAAGGTCGCGCCGCAACAATCACCAAATCAGAAGGCTGTAATCCGGCGGTCATCTTATCAAGGTCACCATAACCAGTGCTGACCCCTGTTACCCCGTCTTGAGGGGATTGGTAGAGCTCTTCAATTTTGTCGACGGTTTTTTCGAGTATGTTGTGAATGCTTTGCGGACCTTCCGTGCTTTTTGAGCGCTGCTCCGCAATTTTAAATACTTTACTTTCAGCTAAGTCCAATAGCTCATGGCTATCACGCCCTTCTGGGTTAAAGCCCGCTTCCGCAATTTCGTTGGCAACCCCAATCATTTCGCGCACCACGGCGCGCTCGCGTACAATGCTCGCGTAGGCATCAATATTGGCGGCACTGGGGGTGTTTTTAGCAATTTCAGCTAAGTAGGAAAACCCCCCTACCGTTTCTAGTTGATGATTCTTTTCTAAGTTTTCAGAAATGGTAATTAAGTCAATGGGCTGACCTAGTTCCACCAACTTTTCCATCGATTCAAAAATCAACTTATGGGTTCTGGTGTAGAAATCATGCGACACCACCAACTCCGCCACGCGGTCAAATGCTTCGTTGTCCAGCATTAAGCCACCAAGCACAGATTGCTCGGCTTCAATGGAATGGGGTGGTACTTTTAAGGTATCAACTTGTAGATCAGATTTAGCCATATCACAACAATGAGAGGTCGACGGCCCTCTATTGTATCTGGTCTCAGATTAACTGCAAACAACAAAAAGCCGGTGCTATAAAAACACCGGCCTTAAGAGCAGTAAGCTTGTTTGGTTGTGCTGCTACTGGCGCTTCAGCTCAACATTACCGCTGACCGTGTCAATCTCGACATCAGCGTCACCATTGCCTAACACAAACTCCAGTGAACGCGCCGGTCCATACTTTTCCTTTTTCACTTGATCTGAGCTCAATTGGTTATTAATACGGCCACCGGAATGAGCATTAATATCAAAGCGGGCGGATACCTCTGCCGGGAAGTACAGCTCAATATCGCCACTGACACTGTCGAGGTTGAGGTTAGCGTTGCTTGCAAGGGTATCCATATACACTTCAATTTCACCATTTACCGTGGACAGTCTCAGGTCTTTTAACTCACTCATTCTTAATTCCACTTCGCCATTGACGTTTTCTAGGCGTAGCTCATTGGCTGTGGTTTGCGTCTTAATTTCGCCATTGACCGCGCTAAATCTCAGCTTACCTGCAGAATCAATGTCTTCTATATCACCATTTACGGTCTCAAACTGAATATTGCCAGAGAGGTCACGAGTATCAATGTCGCCATTCACCGTTTCCAAAGTAATTTTACCTTTAGCTTGGCGCAGCTCGATATTGCCATTAACGGTTTTAATACGAGCTCCAGCCTGCAAATCGGCGGCTTCAATATCAACCACGACCCCTTCAAAGTCTAATTCGCTGGTGCGCGGCATAAAGATAGTCAGTTCCGAGCCACCTCGCCCACCCCAACTTTGATAGCGTTTAGGCATTTCTACGATAAACTCGGTCACCTGACCTTGGTTTTCTAGGCGATAGCCTTTTGCCTTATCATCTAACTCACCGGTGACCTTAAACACACCTTTGTCCCAGGTTTTGATCACTACATCACCACGCTGGTTTTCAATAATGACTTTACCATCACTGGGAATGTTTAACTCTTTGTCTATTTGCTCTCCGGCAAGGGCCAACGCAGGTAATGCCGCTAAGGTTAATAGTAATGCTCTCATCCTCATTCTCCTAAATTTGTTGCCATTGTGGCTCATGAACCTTGTTAATTAGGTCAAGTTGCTGCTGGTATACTTGCGCTAACATTTTTAACAGCGCTGCGTTTTCTGGGTCTTGCTTAAGCGATAATTTAATCGCTTGCTCCGCGTCTTCCAGTTCCTGTAGCTGCACCTGCCAATCTGATGTTAATGCCGGTTGCGATTGATACTGCACCAATAAAGACTGCTTTTGCTGTTCAAAAAAGGCACTAATGTGAGCCAGCGAGTCCTGCTGCGGTTGGTTCATCACCACCTGCCACGCGAGTAACCCGGCAATGGTGCATGCTGCGATACCCGATAGCTTCTGCCAGTGATTACTACGTGGAGTAGGTTCAATCGCTGCTGGCTGATTAATCGCACGCTCTATCCCAGGCCATAAATCGCGTTGTGGCTGCGCTTGCGACTCTTGTTCCAGTGCATTTTGCATAAATTCATCGAATGAGGGTTTACTCATTGTTGTACCACTCCTGTAATAAATTTCGTGCTCTATGGTATTGCGATTTACTCGACCCCACAGCCATACCTAACATGTTGGCAATTTCCTCATGGCGATAGCCCTCTACCGCATGTAAAACAAAAACTAACCTGGCGCGCTCTGGTAACCGCACAATAAGCTGATCGAGACCATTTAGGTCGCCCAGCATGGCTGCTGCTTGCTCATCTAGTCCAGATTGCTCAAAGCTCACCACTTTCTGTAACCAGTTTTTTTGCTTGCGCAAATAACTAATGGCGATATTGCTGGTGACACTGTGTAGCCAGGTGGTAAATTGTGACTGCCCCTGAAATTGCGCAATCTTTTGCCACACTTGTACGAAGACTTCTTGGCATGCATCTTCTGCATGAGCAGGCTCCGCCAGTAAACGTAAACACAGTGCGTACACTCGCCGATGATGTTGCTCGAATAAAGTACGAAAAGCACTTTGATCCCCTTGCTGACACCTCGCCACTAGCGCATCGGTTTGTTCTTGTGAAAATGCCTCTTTGGCATTAATTATCATGCGTTTTATCCTTTGAGTTGACGGCTTAATCTTCGCACATACCGTGATGCAAACAAAGCAACCCAAGTTCAACTGCCTGTTTCAACTTGCTAACTTAACTTATTGGTACTGGATTAGACGTCGACTAAAGCGAGAAAGGTTTAAAAGCAAAGAAAAGTTTTTTACTGAGTTACTAAAATTAAGTGTAGCTAAGAAGGTTCTGAGGACCAGAATGTCATTTAAGTTAGCGTCAAGGCTGCAGACACAACATAGCAACTAGTAATCTACAGTCGTCTTATTGCCATAACGCCACTTTGCACTGGCATCAATATTTAATTCACCGTTAACAAGTGCGAGCGACAAGCAGACTTTGTGAGTGTAAGTAAGTGGAATGGGTTAAAGAATATAAAATAAAAAGTGCTCACCCAGAGTTTTTAGGAAGCGTTTTGGAGGCTATAACAATAAAAAGCCGCGCATTAGTGAAGTGACCCCATAAAGTTGGACGAGGGCGTTCAAAATTCTGTGTCAGATAATAACGCCTAAATATCCAAGTACCCGAGGGCGTTCAAAATTCTGTGTCAGATAATAACGCCTAAATATCCAAGTACCCA
>NZ_JBLWMW010000055.1:0-14716 GCF_048515945.1 Pseudoalteromonas 'SMAR' | reverse complement strand
GGGTACTTGGATATTTAGGCGTTATTATCTGACACAGAATTTTGAACGCCCTCTTAAAATTGGAAAGACGCAATTATTTTCCCACCATAATCCTAAATGGAATTGGCTTTTGACTCTCAAGTTGCTTTAACTTATCGATGGATTTTTCGGTAAAAATATGCCCCTTAGGCAACAATAAAATACCTTGATTGCTATGTAGTGCAAGGCCAAGCTTCATGCCCACTTTAAGTTTATCCGTGGTTAGAATATCAATACTACCTACTTTTTCTGGCGCCAGCTCTTTGTTTTTGATTGCAGCTTCTAAGGCATCTACTACCTTCGGTGAATAGAAGCTGCCTTTATACGCCTTAATTAAATCAATAGCCGTTGTCGACTTTTCCTCATCACTACCCACTGCATTTTCAATATTATTGTAATAATCGCGAGCAACGGCAAGTATTTGTGAACCCGTTGGAATTTCTTGTTTCTTCAAGCCTTTTGGAATACCTTGGCCATTGTATTTTTCAAATTGATGATATATTGATTCAGACACTTCAGATAAATGCTGTGCTGGCATTAGCATAAGTTGAGCAATAGTAGGGTGGGTATAGTATATTTTCTTTTTTTCTTCACAAAGGCGCCGCGGACTCGATTTATACAATTCAGGGTCCATCGCTAATAACCCAACTTCAGCAAGATAGCCTGCCATCATGACTGTTTCCGTGGTTTGCTGACTGGCTTGAATGTTTTTACTTATAATACGGCAGAGTTGCGCTACGTTTTTTGCCTTTTTACCGTCTAAATACGGATTTGCATTAATAAAATTATATAACAGTTCAACCGTTGCTTTGTGTTCTTTCTTTTCTTTCTTATTGGCTTGCTCTAGCTGTGAGAGCACTTTTCTTATTTGCGCTGTGCGTTTTTGGACTAACTCTTCAAGGTTATTATTTAGCTGCTGTAACTCTTTGTTCTTCTCTTGGAGTTCAGTATTCAAGCTAATATTGTGTTGTTTTAATTGATATTTTTCCGCACACTCTTTAATTGTATGAAGCAGCAAAGTGTTATCCCAAGGCTTTTGAATATAGGCGTGGATTCCACTTTCATTAATTGCCTTTACGGTAGAAGCTAAGTCAGAATAACCCGTTAGTAGCACCCGTTGGGTATTCGGTTTTGCCTCTTTTACTAATTTTAAAAACTGAGCCCCATCCATTTCCGGCATCCGCATATCGCTTACAACTACATGAAAGTCCTCTTGCTTTACAGCATCAAGAGCCTCAGCAGCAGAAGTAAAAACGGTGGCTGAAATATTATGCTGACGAAAGAAACGAGCCAGTGACTTAATCACGTTCGCTTCATCGTCTAAGCACAGTACTTTGATATTGCTCTGAGCTACAGCGGTAGTTGCCTCAACTTGCAAGGTAATATCTCCTAAAATCAACATTCTAAATTTAGTCTAGTAGTTCGATAACACAAGCTCGTAGATGTAATTAATAGCCATAATAGGGTATTTCATTATTTTCAATAGCTAATTGTTATAAATAAGTAATACAACACCTTAACGATCACTGATCAGAGAAGTTGTCTGAGAATAGGTCGTGCAGAAAGCGCACTTTGAAGCCAGCTAATTAAATTATCTACATATTTATCAAGAAAATAAAAAAGGTGAAAGCTTGGTTTGAACACGGGGTTTGTTGACGTAAGCGGTAACATAAATACCAGTACATCTTGCCATCTTGAATTTTTATGTTAGCTTTATGTTGTTATTGTTAATATTTTAAAACAAAAGGTCGGAGGACCAAAATGACACAACAACATGTAAAGACAACTGCGGTGAGCGTTTTATCCAGTGCCATCATGGTATTGTTTGCAAGTAATGCCAATGCTCTCGATTGCGCCGGTATAGCTCCTTGGAATGCCGAGCAAGCTTACGTTAAAGGCGATACAGTTAAACAATCGCAACAAGCATTTGAAGCAAAATGGTGGACCAAAGATTCGCCCATTGAAAATTCGGGTCCCTGGGACAGTTGGAAAAAGATGGCCGATTGTGACAGCGCTGTCAATAATCAACCTCAATTGAATAGCCTTTTACCGGCGGACAAGAGCCAATTTAACCCCAATGACAGCGTTGCCATATCGGTTAATGCAACTGATAGTGATGGTCAAGTAGAGCAAGTTGAATTTTTTATTGATGGCAACTCCATAGGCATTGATAACACGGCGGACAGCCAGGGAAGATACGAGGTAAACTGGATTGCTTTAACAGGCTCTCATGTTGTCTCGGCTGTAGCCACCGACAATGATCAAGCAACCTCAAGCGAGCTGAGTCACCGTATTGAAGTAAACGCGGCAAACAATCAGTTGCCCACTGCGACACTGACTATCAATACTGACACCAATGTCGAAAAAGGAAGCGAAGTAACGGTACAGCTACAAGGTCAAGATCCTGATGGCAAAATAACCAAGCTAGAGTTATTTATCAATGACAACCTGGTGCTTGAAAGTACCGTTGCGTCGGCGACCTATAACTGGACAGCTGACACACTTGGGCTGTTCGATTTTAAACTAATTGCTCACGACAATAAAGGAGCGACACATCAAACAGTTCAACAGATAGAAGTTGTAAGCATCCCCCCCGTAACCAACCGCTGCGTGCCTCATGGGCTATATCAAACCCCAGGCACAACGCCCAATTATTGCAATATTTATGATCAAGATGGCCGCGAAAAAATGGCTGCAGATCACCCTCGAAGGGTAATTGGCTATTTCACAAGTTGGCGCACAGGTAAAAACGGCCAGCCTGCCTATTTGGTTGATGATATTCCATGGGGCAAAATCACTCATATTAATTATGCATTCGCGCACGTCAATGCCGACAATGAGCTTTCTATCGGCGACCCTAGTCGCCCAGGTAATCCCGCAACCAACATGACTTGGCCAGGCGTAACCGGCGCTGAAATGGATCCATCACTGCCATACACTGGCCACTTTAATTTATTAAATAAATTTAAACAGCAATATCCAGACGTTAAAACGCTTATCTCTGTGGGTGGTTGGGCCGAAACAGGGGGATTTTTTGATGACAATGGCCAACGCGTAAACAGTGGCGGTTTTTATACCATGACTACCAACGCTGATGGCAGCGTCAATGAAGCTGGGATCGATGCCTTTGTCGCAAGCGCTGTAGAGTTTATTCGTAAATATGGCTTTGATGGTGTTGATATTGATTATGAATACCCATCATCAATGAAGGATTCCGGTCACCCTGATGACTTTGCCATTTCAAACCCTCTTAGAAGTGCATTAAATGCTTCATATCATGTACTCATGAAACGGTTGCGTGAGGCCTTAGATAAAGCAGGTGAACAAGACAATACCCATTACCTGCTCACCATTGCGTCGCCTTCTTCAGGGTACCTTCTGCGTGGAATGGAAACCTTCCAAGTCACCAAGTATCTAGATTACGTCAATATTATGTCTTATGACCTTCATGGTGCTTGGAATCAACATGTCGGACATAACGCCTCACTGTATGACACCGGTGAAGACTCTGAATTAAAACAGTGGAACGTCTATGGCACCAAAGAGTTTGAAGGGATCGGTTACCTTAATACCGATTGGGCGGTGAAATATTTCCGCGGCTCAATCTCGGCAGGCAGGATTAATATTGGTATTCCTTATTACACTCGTGGTTTCAGAGACGTAACTGGCGGCACTCATGGTTTGTGGGGGCAGGCCGCTTTGCCTAACCAAGCAGAGTGTCCGCCAGGCACCGGAAGTGGTGACAAGAACAAATGTGGTAACGGTGCGGTAGGGATCGACAATTTATGGCATGATAAAAATGATTCTGGCCAAGAAATTCCGGCTGGTTCTAACCCACTCTGGCATGCAAAAAATTTACAACAGGGTATTGAACCCAGTTACCTCAATGTTTATGGCTTAAACCCAGACAGTAATCCTTCACATCAACTGATAGGGAATTATGAACGCCATTACGATAGCGTTGCTGTTGCCCCTTGGCTTTGGAATGCAGATAAAAAGGTCTTTCTTTCAATGGAAGATCAACAGTCGATGGCCACAAAAGTCGATTATGTCATTGACCAAGGGCTTGGCGGCATTATGTTTTGGGAGTTGGCAGGCGATTATGACTATGACGCTAACAACAATGAATATTTCATGGGTAGCACATTAACCACGCTAGCCTACGATAAGTTCAACCAAAATGGCGCCCCTTATAGTGTTATTCCTGGTAGCAAAGATTTTATTGTCCCGACTCAGGCAGTAGATGTTAGTTTCAATGCTAACAACTTCCCTTCTGGCGACGATAATTATCCCATCGCGCCAACCTTTTCATTTACTAACCACTCAAATATTGATTTATCGGGGGCAAAAATCAGCTTTGATGTCCCTGTCGCTACCTCAGCCATATTTAAATCCAATTGGAATGCCCAAGAGAAACTGGGTATGGCAGTAGAAGTCAACGGTTCCAATACCGCAGGCAACAATATTGGCGGCTTTGAAAATGAATTCCATCGCTTTTCGATTACCTTGGTCAACGAGTGGGGTGGGCAAGTGAAATCGTTTGCCCCGGGCGAAACAGTCAATGCTGAAGTGATGTACTACATGCCCATTTCCGGCCCACAAAACTTTGTCATTGAAAAGGATGGTAAACGCTACGCATTGGCTAGCGAGTATAAAGACTTACCAACGGCCCAGCCAGGTGATGATACTCCTACACCAATCACGTCATGCCAAGGAACCGCAATCAGTGACATAGTGATCTACCCAGAATTTCCACAGGGGACACATGCCTTGCAAGGCGATCTAGTCATCGACGGTAGTGGCGTTTATGAAGCCAAATGGTGGACCAACAAACAGCCATCAACCTCCACTGACTATGAAAAAGTATGCCGTCTTTAGCTCAAGGGGCCTCGGCCCCTTTCACCGGAGAAGCGTAATGAAAGTGATAAATAAGCCACTGTTTTTATTTAGTATATTTAGTAGCGCCATGATGCTTTCTACACAGCTTATGGCACATGGCTATATGGATTTCCCCAAGGCTCGGCAAGCCTATTGTCAACAACAAGGCGGATATTGGTGGCCAAAGGATGGCTCAAACATACCCAATCAAGCTTGCCGTGCTGCTTTTTTACAATCAGGCCATTATCCGTTTGTACAACATCATGAGTTTGCTAAAAATGTCGCTGATTACCATAGCTTGGCAGCAGTCAAGCGTGCCATACCGGATGGCACCTTGTGCGCGGCAGGCGATGTTAATAAAGACGGGATGAATTTACCCTCTCATCATTGGCAACGAACGCCCCTTGAGCCTGATGGCAGTGGTAACATCGAGGTGAGATTTCGCGCCACAACCCCACATAACCCAAGCTTCTGGCAGTTTTTTTTAACCAAAGCCGATACTGAAATCGGCACCAAAGCGCTTAATTGGCAAGACTTACAATTAATTGCTGAGCTCGGTGATCAAGAGGTCGTTCTCGACCCAAATGGCAACCGCTATTATGAAATGCAAGTGCCTATCCCTGCGGGTCGCACTGGCGACGCCATCTTGTATACCCGCTGGCAGCGTGAAGATGCAGCGGGAGAGGGTTTTTATAACTGCTCTGATATCACTTTAGTTGACCCAAGCATGCCTACCACATGGTTTGATTCCGGTTTCTTTATCAAACCGGGTCAACAAGCCGAGCCTGGTGATAGCGTATGGTTTCGGGCTTTTGATGCGTCAGGCGATGAGTTCATTAATACCAGCCTTGCCATTGATCAAAACAATCAAAACCAGTGGGTAACAAATTTCAGCCGTGTATTAACTGAGCGTTATGCCAATCAGCTGAAAATAGGCGTCAGAAACGAGGTCGGGGAAATTCATTTTGACTCAGATAATTTGCTCAGTAATGTGGTTTATCTCACCGAGCCAAACTTTACCGCCACACTCTCTGTAATTAAAGCACAAACTAATACGCCACCCGTTGTCGAGCCCATTGCGGATGTGGAATTAACTGCCAATGAGAGTATCACTATTGTGGCGCAAGCATTCGATGAGCAAAATGACCCTCTCAATTATGCTTGGCAACTGCCTGCTGAGCTGCAATTCACAGCAAGTGGTGAGCAACTCGTCATTACTGCCCCAACTCTAGAACAAGACACTCGTTATGACAGCACCTTAGCCGTCAGTGACGGTAAAAGCAGTTCAGAGATTACGTTTTCGGTCTTTGTTACCAGTCCTAACACTAACCCCCCAGCCACATGGCAAGCCAATAAAGTCTATGTTGCTGGGGATAAAGTGACATTTGAAAACGCAGTTTACCAAGCTAAGTGGTGGACGCGTGGCGAAGAACCAGGGGATGCCTTGGTATGGCAAGCATTATAACTAACCCAATGCGGGTACAACATGTAAATCAAAAAGGAAAACATTATGAAAATTAAACAACTCAGTTGCGTTATTAGCATAGCGCTACTTTCAAGCGCAACAATGGCGGCACCATCAACGCCAACCTTAGACTGGCAACCGCAGAAATACTCCTTTGTCGAGGTAAACGTTGATGCCATCGGTTCTTACAAAGAGCTCGTCAAGGCGAAGGATGCGGTGAATATTAATATTAAATGGAATGCCTGGAGCGGCGAGGGTGGCGATAGTTATAAAGTGTATTTTGATGACACCCTGGTCAACCAGGGAAACCTAGCACCAGGAACGAAAAGTGGCGTGATTGAATTCCCCTATACAGAGTCCGGTCGCCACACGCTATATCTAGAATTGTGTCAAGGTGAGACGTGCGCCCGCAGTGCAGGAAAAGAAATCGTTATCGCTGACACCGACGGTGGCCATCTTGCACCACTGCCGATGAATGTCGATCCTAATAATCGTGACAATGGCACCATTCCAGGACGTGTAACAGCAGCCTATTTTGTAGAGTGGGGAATTTACGGTCGCGACTTTGACGTCACTAAAGTACCGGCTCAGAACCTCAGTCATATTCTTTATGGATTTATTCCCATTTGTGGCGAGAACGAATCACTAAAAGCGATTGAAAATGGCAATAGCTGGCGCGCTTTACAAACTGCCTGTGCCGATTCTGACGATTATGAGGTGGTTATTCATGACCCTTGGGCGGCAGTACAAAAGTCAATGCCAGGTGTTGATGCAAAAGATCCCATCCGCGGGGTTTACTCACAATTAATGGCGTTAAAACAACGCTACCCTGAGTTAAAAATATTGCCGTCTATTGGTGGCTGGACACTGTCAGACCCGTTTCATGGCTTTACTGAAAAAGCCAATCGCGACACCTTTGTGGCCTCAGTGAAAGAATTCTTAACCACTTGGAAGTTCTACGACGGCGTTGATATTGACTGGGAATTTCCTGGCGGTGATGGCCCTAACCCTAATTTAGGCGATCCGGTCAATGATGGTCCAGCCTATGTTGCGTTAATGCAAGAGCTTCGTGCCATGCTAGATGAACTTGAGGCTGAAACGGGTCGTGAATATGAGCTTACTTCAGCGATTGGTGCCGGTTACGACAAAATCGAAGACGTAGATTATCAGCAAGCACAGCAATACATGGATTATATTTTTGCCATGACCTACGATTTCCATGGTGCGTGGAATAATGTAACTGGGCATCAAATCGGCATTTACTGTGGCTCTCATATCAGCACAGATGAGTGCAACGGCACCGGTGTTGATGATAATGGCGAGCCGCGAAAAGGGCCAGCTTACACAGGTGATAATGCCATACAACTGTTGTTACAACAGGGCGTACAACCAGAAAAACTAGTGATGGGCGTCGCCATGTATGGCCGCGGCTGGGAAGGCGTACTCGATAGTAACACTACCATCAGTGGTAACCCCATGACGGCCCCAGGTAATGGGCCACTGCAGGGTTCTTCTAGCGAGGGCGTCTGGGAACCGGGTATCATGGACTACAAAGCCATTGCAGCCAATGCAGTAGGTAGCAATGGTTCAGGTGTAAATGGCTTTGAAGTGGGTTACGATGAACAAGCCCAAGCGGCGTATGTATGGAACCGCAGTAACGGCAAACTTATCACATACGATAGCCCCAGAAGTGTGGTTGCCAAGGGTCAATACGCCAATACCCATCAACTTGCAGGATTATTTGCTTGGGAAATTGATGCTGACAATGGTGACATACTTAACGCCATGTACGACGGCCTAAGTGCAGGTGCAATCCCAAATCGTGCCCCTGTAATAGGGTTAGAAGGGCCATTTAGCATGGCCTCTGGCGAGACATTAACGCTCCAGAGTAACGCCACTGACGCCGATAATGATACGTTAACTTATAATTGGCAAGCTGAGACACCGCTGGTGATCTCCAGTAATAACGCAGCAGAAGTTACAGTAACCGCGCCGCAGGTTACTCAAGCCACCGATCTCAGCATGACACTGACCGTCTCCGATGGTCAAGCGAGCAGTGAAAAGCGCTATATCATCACCGTGCTTCCTGAAGGAAGTAACCAAGCACCCGAGGTGGCGCCAATATCAGATATCACACTCATTGCTGGGCAAACGGTCGTTGTAAATGCCACGGCAAGTGATCCCGATGGCGATGCCTTAACCTATGTTTGGCAAGCAGATGCTCCGGTTGCCATTTCTGGCAGTGGTAATGTGGTAGAGCTCACTGGCGAAGCAGTGGATGCCGATACCCAAGTCACCGTCAACGTTACCGTCAGTGATGGCAACCTTGCTACCACACAAAGCTTTGTGGTTACCGTTGAAAAGGCTCATAATAGCTACCCTACTTGGGACGCGGGCAGTGTTTATGTTGGCGGTGATAGAGTGAGCCATAATGGCGAAAGCTACGAAGCGAAATGGTGGACTCGAGGCCAAGAGCCTGGCACTGCTATAGTATGGAAATTACTCAGTGAGTAACTGCTTTAGCTTATAAAGTAGCAATCTCGGAGCCTGGCTGTGTCAGGCTCCTGCTTATCTGCAAACGTATTGTCATAAAAGCCTTTCCTTTTACCTTATTGTTCTTCTACTATTGTATATATACATTGGTTATCGGTTTTATGACTGCAGTGAAGTTATTTATCTGTTTAATTGCCACTCTAGCATTATGCTTTACCTACAAAGCGGTTGCGTGCAATAACGAAACAACGTTAAAGGTGGGAATAGGCTCTAGTTGGCCACCTTATGTAATGTATGGCGAACAACCGTATGGCATTGACGTTGAAATCACCAAAGTGGTCTTTTCTCAAGCAGGGTATTGTATTGATTTTGTTCCCTTGCCTTCTTCAGCCCGCGGTATCACCGAGTTAGAAAAGGGCGAGATCGATGTGTTACCTTCTGCCAGCTTTAATTTAGAACGCAGCAAAGTAGCGTATTTTTCCAACCCCTATCGCCGAGAGAAAATGCGCTTATTCAGTGCCAAAGTCATCTCACAAACTAGCACCCTGACAGAATTATTCTCATTGGGATTCAGTTTTACCGCAAACCCAGGGGCTTACTATGGTGAGGAACTTGAACAACTAAAGAAAATAGCTTGGTATGAAAAACGGCTATTTTTAATTTCCAGTTTAGACCGTCGCATCGAAATGGTTGCCAAAGAGCGAGTGGATTTTATGATTGAAGATCAGCAGGCTGGAAATTATTATATTAACCAATTAGGGTATAAAAAGATGGTTTTACACCCTTACGTAGTCAATGATAATGCCATACACTTTATGCTAGGTCGGCACCGCTTTAGTCAAGCTGAGGTCATACGCATAAATCAAGCAATTAATCGTGTCGAAGATGGCATTCCAGCTATCATAGAAAACTATTAACGATACCAAGCAACTCCTTTCCATGCATGTATACTGCTTGTCTAACGCTTTGCTGGTAAACGTTAAGTTGCTGTCACACACAAAGCCGTAATTAAGGTCTAGGATGAATCACACTCAAGCAATCGAGCACACATTAAAGCGGGTATTTGGTCACTCAAGCCTGAGGCAAGGACAACAACAGGTGGTCGAGTCTGTATTAAATCGCCAAAGTGCGATTGCAATTTTTGCAACAGGCGCTGGAAAATCGTTGTGTTATCAATTACCTGCTGTCATTTTACCTGGTACCTGTGTGGTGGTTTCTCCGTTATTAGCATTAATGCACGAACAGTGTGACTATTTAACTAACTTGGGGATCTCAGCGGCCTGCTTAGACAGTAGCCAGACTAAAAGCCAGTTGCAAGCGACTGAAGCTGCACTATTAAACGAGCAGCTTAAGGTATTATTTATTTCAGTGGAGTGCCTCAATAATCCTAGAACAAGACAGTTACTGCAACGAAGTGCTGTTTCCATGTTGGTGGTTGATGAAGCCCATTGTATCTCTGAGTGGGGACACAATTTTCGTCCCGATTATTTAAAAATCGCAACGTATCGCCAACAGCTTGGTATTGAGCAAGTATTATTACTGACCGCCACAGCGACCCATAAAGTCGCCAATGACATGGCTGATAAGTTTGCCATTAGTCACGAAAATATTGTTCGAACGGGTTTTTATCGCGAAAATTTACACCTAACTGCACTGGCCATCAGTGAAGCCGAAAAACTCAAATACACCATCCGTTTCTTAACCAAAGCCTCTGGCTGTGGAATTATTTACGTAACCCAGCAAAAGCAAGCTGAAGAACTTGCGCAAGTCATTGCTGCCAGTGGCTTTAAAGCCAGCGCTTTTCATGCGGGCTTAAACAGTGACACCAAAGCCCAGCTTCAAGCTGAGTTTCTCGCCGCCAGTGATATGGTCATTGTCGCCACTATCGCCTTTGGTATGGGAGTCGATAAGCCTGATGTGCGGTGGATATTGCATTACGATATGGCAAAATCCATTGAAGGTTATAGTCAAGAAATTGGTCGCGCGGGACGTGACGGTCAGACTGCTCATTGCGTTATTTTGTTAAATAACGAAAAGACCGCTATGTTAGAAAACTATATACATAGCAATAAAGTAGAGCATTACGCCATTAAAAAATTGTTTACTGCTATTTTTGCATCCGATGATGATTGCCACATCAATGAATACGACTATGCACGGACTTGTAATCTAAACCAATTGGTGTTGAAAACCCTGTTAGTACAACTCGAGCTCGAAGGACTAATAGAGATTAATTATAGTTATTTCAAAGACATCAGCATTGCCTTTACAAGCAGCAAAGAAAAGCTTTTAGCGCAGTTTGACCCCAATCGCCAAGCTTATTTACATCAGGTATTTAGTTGTTTTGACTTTAAAAAGAAGTGGGGCGCGCTGAACCATGCGCAATTGTCGCAACAGCAGATCCCCGAGCAAAAGTTACAGCAAACACTGGATTACTTATCCGAGCATGGCCTGATTAAAATTAAACTTGGGAAGTTTACCACCGTATACCGTAAACCCACGCCAGCGATTAATATCGATGCACTGGTAGAGCAATATTTGGCAACCACACAAATTAAAGAGCAAGGCGAACTGCAGCGACTGCGTTCACTGATGCAGTTTTTCCAAAGTAATAGCTGCTATCATTACTCCTTGGCACACTACTTTAAGGATGACAACGCCCCCGAACAATGCGGTCATTGTAGTGTCTGTAAGGGTAAAGTGGTGACCGTGCCTGTGATTGCAGAGCCAGATTTATCTATTGAACAAATCCGCCCAACTCTTCAGCATCTGCAGCACTATGCTCAACAATGTGATGTACCACTGACACGTCATCTAGCCACTTTGTTTTTACTCGGGTTACATTGCCCCTATTTTTCACGCTATAAATTTCGCCAATTAGACAACTTCGCCATGCTAGAAGGAATAAAATACAATCACGTGTTCGATTTAGTCGCTATGGAACTACCAGTATGAAAACCGATATCGAGACCCTAGCCACACTTGCCCAGAAACCCACTAAGGTTGTTTTAGGGCTGATGAGCGGCACTTCTCTGGATGGTTTAGACTTAGCTTTGTGTAAGATAAGCGGCAATGGAGTGCAAACTCAACTAGAACTGTTGCAGTTCCACACCCACAATTACAGCGAACAACAACGCCATACTTTGAGCCAATTTAGCTCAGTGGAGCAGGTTAACTTGGCTTCACTTTGTCAGTTAAACGCTTGGTTAGGACAATTATATTCCGACATTGTGCTGCAAACCCTCAAACTGTGGCAGATCAAACCAGAGGCTATAGACTTAATTGCCAGCCATGGCCAAACCATTTATCACCACCCTAGAGCTGAATTTGTTAGCGACACAAAAATGAATAGCACATTACAACTAGGAGACGGTGACTTAATCGCCAGTAATACGGGGATTATTACGCTCTCTGATTTTCGCCAAAAACACATAGCCAAAGGTCTTGAGGGAGCGCCATTAGTGCATTATGGTGATTTCTTGTTATATCAGAGCAAGGACATTGACAGGGTATTACTGAACCTTGGTGGGATTGCAAATTGCACCTTTTTACATAAAGGTGGGGATCTTGCTGACAGCCTTAGCAGCGACTTAGGCCCAGGCAATAGCTTAATCGATAAGTATTGCCTTCAATATTTTGATGTGGCCTATGATGAAGGGGGCAAACTGGCCGCGCAAGGAACCATAAACCCGGCCTTATTGCAGCAACTACAAGCACAGCCATTTTTTACTCAACCGCTGCCTAAGTCCACCGGTCCAGAACTTTTTAATCTGGATTTTATTGCACAAAACCTTACTAAGGTGGCAACACCAATCAGTCATCTCGATGTTTTGGCCACTCTAACTGAGCTTACTGCACGCGAAACCGCCAAGGCCATAACTCAACAATGTGACTCTGCAACTGAGCTTTACATAACTGGCGGCGGATTGCATAACCAGTATTTGATGCAACGACTCGAGGTTAACTTGCCAAGCAATATTGAAATCTGTGAGTTTAACCGCATCGCATTTGACCCCGATGCCAAAGAAGCGGCTTTATTTGCCCTGTTGGCTAACGAGACGCTTTCTGGTGATGAACAAGGCTTACCCTTTTCGATGGGTAAACTGTCGCTGCCCCGCTAAAAAACCGACAATACCGCACTAAACGCAGAATTGAAAAAGCGTTTCAGGCCAGAGGGACGCTTAGGTGCAGGCCTTGTAGAGGCTATGCTGTGGATATCACTGGCAAGACGTACATTGAACTCGACGGTGTTTTTGAGGAAATTGTTTAAGCCAAGCAAGTTAATTTGCATAACATACTCCCCAGCGCTTAACGCCGTAGCGATGTTTACGCTTAGTACCTTGCTTAAGTAACTTTCAGCGTCCACCTGGTAAGTAAGGGCGCAACTATTACCGCGAGCACCGCGCTTGGTGAGCACCAATTCTATGGTGTCTTCAATACGAGCATCAAAAGGTAACTCAATCACCACATACGCCGCGTTAGCTTGACTTTCTAGAGTCAAACATTCGTACGGCTGAACGGCACGATAACGGCCACGAGTCGCGGTCGCTAATTGCGCTGTGTTGAGGCTAAAAATGTCGAGCTTGTGGTTCATGGTGATCGTCTTAGTTATTCTAACAACTGCAATTATCGCAGCAATAAATTACAGAATTATGACTTTTAGCTTTTAACAATAAAAAAGCCCGCCTAAAGCGGGCTCAATCTAAAGCAATTAATTAACGTACTGCCAGCATAATTAAGCCAGGGAACACAAAGAATGAACCCAATACATAGGCAAGTGCCGCAGGCTTGTTACGAGAGCCAAGGTCAGCAATTTTCTCAGCAAGCGTCAGTGGGATCTCTCTTAGCAGTGGCAGACCATAAATAAAGGTCACGGCAAACACGTTAAACATTACGTGAACCAGTGCGATGGTCAGGGCCACTTCTGCTGCAGCGCCCGTAATAGAGGTGGCTGCTAACAGTGCAGTAATGGTAGTACCAATGTTGGCACCCAAGGTAAATGGGTAAATTTGACGAGTATTAAAAACACCACTACCTGCCAGTGGGATCATTAAACTGGTTGTAGTTGAAGACGATTGCACCATGATGGTCACTAGGGCACCAGAGCCAATACCAACGAATGGACCACGACCAATGGCACTATGTAATAACTCCTTAGCTTTACCAACCAAGGCTTTTTTCAGCAATTTGCCAAGGTAAGTAACGGCAAATAAAATCATCATGATACCGATGATCACCATGGTCACACCGGCAGCTGTTGAGTCTAAGAAGCTCACTGCATCTTTGACAACATTAACACTGGGTTTTACCAAAGGCTTGATGAAGTTATAGCTCTTCAGCGACAAATCGGCATCGCCAACAAATACGTGCGCTAGGCTCGATGCAAATTTCTCCAAAATACCGAACATAATTTCCAGAGGAAGGAAAATAGCCACTGCCAACAAGTTAAAGAAGTCATGAACGGTTGATGCTGCAAACGCGCGTTTAAACTCTTCACGACTACGAATATGGCCAATTGAAACCAAGGTATTAGTGATTGTTGTGCCGATGTTAGCACCCATAATCATAGGAATAGCAATACCAATAGGTAAACCACCAGCTACTAAGCCGACTATCACCGAGGTGACAGTAGAAGAAGATTGTACCAATGCGGTGGCCAGTGCACCGAGTAATAGAGCAACCACAGGATTGGTGGCAAAAGCAAAGATTTCTCTTGCGCCTTCACTACCGCCTGATGCCAGTTTAAAGCCACCGCTAACGGTGCCAACGGCGACAAGTACCAAGTAAACTAACATTGCAATAGCAAACGAGGGCGTTCAAAATTCTGTGTCAGATAATAACGCCTAAATATCCAAGTACCCA
>NZ_JBLWMW010000054.1:0-17416 GCF_048515945.1 Pseudoalteromonas 'SMAR' | reverse complement strand
AGCACATCACTCATAATGATGGGGTCCCCTGTTCAAATCAGGGCATAGCCACCATGCTTTAATTACTACCAAAACTCATCAATCTAGTTGATTCTAAAATGCGGAAGTGGCGGAATTGGCCAGACGTTTTGAAATAACGCTGGATTTAGGTTCCCTTACACAGATGCAAAAAGATGTGCGGAAGTGGCGGAATTGGCCAGATGTTTTGAAATAGACGCTGGATTTAGGTTCCCTTACACAGATGCAAAAAGTTGTGCGGAAGTGGCGGAATTGGTAGACGCGCTGGATTTAGGTTCCAGTATCTTCGGATGTGAGAGTTCAAGTCTCTCCTTCCGCACCATGTTCTTTTAAATCAGAATTAAAACAGATTTTATTTTCGTTGGAGTATCGCCAAGCGGTAAGGCAGCGGGTTTTGATCCCGCCATTCCCAGGTTCAAATCCTGGTACTCCAGCCACTCTTCTGAAGTAGAGGAATTGGCAGTTGTCTTGAAGTAGACGCTGGATTTAGGTTCCCTTACACAGATGTTAAAAAATGTGCGGAAGTGGCGGAATTGGTAGACGCGCTGGATTTAGGTTCCAGTATCTTCGGATGTGAGAGTTCAAGTCTCTCCTTCCGCACCATATTCTTTTAAATCAGAATTAAAACAGATTTTATTTTCGTTGGAGTATCGTCTCGCCACGAAGTGGAAGCGGTAAGGCAGAGAAGAGAGAGGTTTTGATCCCTCACTCATCCACCCCCAGATTCAAATCCTGGGTTCAACAAACTATTGATTTGAAATTTTCGTTGGAGTATCGCCAAGCGGTAAGGCAGCGGGTTTTGATCCCGCCATTCCCAGGTTCAAATCCTGGTACTCCAGCCACTCTTCTGAAGTAGAGGAATTGGCAGTTGTCTTGAAATAGACGCTGGATTTAGGTTCCCTTACACAGATGCAAAAAGATGTGCGGAAGTGGCGGAATTGGTAGACGCGCTGGATTTAGGTTCCAGTATCTTCGGATGTGAGAGTTCAAGTCTCTCCTTCCGCACCATATTCTTTTAAATCAGAATTAAAACAGATTTTATTTTCGTTGGAGTATCGCCAAGCGGTAAGGCAGCGGGTTTTGATCCCGCCATTCCCAGGTTCAAATCCTGGTACTCCAGCCATGGCTATGTAGCTCAGCTGGTTAGAGCACATCACTCATAATGATGGGGTCCCCTGTTCAAATCAGGGCATAGCCACCATTTTTCTGGTAATGTTGGAATTGGCAGTTGTCTTGAAATAGACGCTGGATTTAGGTTCCCTTACACAGATGCTAAAAGTTGTGCGGAAGTGGCGGAATTGGTAGACGCGCTGGATTTAGGTTCCAGTATCTTCGGATGTGAGAGTTCAAGTCTCTCCTTCCGCACCATGTTCTTTCAATCAGAACTAAAACATTGAGCTTACCTCTATTGCTGGAGTATCGCCAAGCGGTAAGGCAGAGAAGAGAGAGGTTTTGATCCCTCACTCATCCACCCCAGATTCAAATCCTGGGTTAAAAATTTGTTTTGAGCTTACCTCTATTGCTGGAGTATCGCCAAGCGGTAAGGCAGCGGGTTTTGATCCCGCCATTCCCAGGTTCAAATCCTGGTACTCCAGCCATCTCTTTTGAGATGCTATATAGTTATAAATACCAAAATAATGTGTAAAGTAGTGGAATTGGCCAGATGTCTTGAAATGGACGCTGGATTTAGGTTCCCACCTGATACATTTATAGATACCAAAATAATGTGTAAAGTAGTGGAATTGGCCAGATGTCTTGAAATGGACGCTGGATTTAGGTTCCCACCTGATACATTTATAGATACCAAAATAATGTGCGGAAGTGGCGGAATTGGTAGACGCGCTGGATTTAGGTTCCAGTATCTTCGGATGTGAGAGTTCAAGTCTCTCCTTCCGCACCATTTATTATCATCTTTTCTAATTATATTTCACTCGTTCATCTCAGGCTAATGTTGTATCCGTTATTCTTAAGTTTTATCGCTGCTAGGAATAACCGTGTTAAAGCGTCTTTTTCTCTTACTTACCTGTGCATTAGCATCGAATACAACCTATGCTGCGAATAATAATGCCTGCTTACCACCTCAAATCGAACTCTCGCTGACACACTTTAGCTATTGCCTTTCTCAAAGCCAGGTGGACAAAATTTCATTTAATACCTTTGCTAATGGCTCCTACTCTATATTAATCAATGGTGAGCAGGAAAAGTTGAGGTTAAGCCTAATGTCTAGCTCAACCGCTTTAGCCGGTTTGCCAAAAAAAATACGATTTACAGCCGTTAACCTTCTTGAATCAGCTATTAAATGAAAACGTTGATATACACAGCAACGACAGAGAGAAATTACATCGGGTATTTGGCTTAATTGACGAAGCTAACCTGTTCACCGCTAGCAACAAAGGGAATCATGTTTTTTCTTCAATCAGGGCTTCAGGAAATCAAACCGCGTATATTTTAACTGCCGATAGCCGCTGGCTGCTCAAAGTTGAAGGCCAATTTGAAATCGGTGAGCTGATGTCACAGGTGACTAGATTACAATTTAATCCGCCGCCAGGGTAAGCGGCGGTAGGCTATACTTTGCGGATTTATTGCTAATATTAATCGACATTACTATTTACTTAAACCGCAATCAGAAGCCCACGCCACCCATGGCATGTTTTAGCACTTGCTTTTTAATTGGCCCGGCCTTGTTTCCAAGGTTTAGTGCAAGGTTTCTTAGATGTTTTAACGGCCCAAGCTGATTAGAGAAACCAAAATAACAGGCATCCATCATGCTCATCATCAATAAGTTATCTTTCCTGCGCTCAGACTCATAAGTTTTTAACGCTTTTAAACTGCCAATATCTTCCTGGCTTTCTAACGCTTGAGCTAATGCCTGTACGTCTTTAAAGCCAAGGTTAACCCCCTGCCCTGCTAACGGGTTAATGGTGTGTGCCGCATCTCCGACTAATACTAAGCGCTCGGCTACATAGGTGTTAGCATGTTGGCGAGCGAGGGGGAATACCGCTACTTGCTCGACGTCAAAGTCGCCTGGCAGGGCAAAAAAAGCCTCCTTTATTTGCTCTTTTAGCGCCTTGTGATCGAGCTGCTTGAGTTGCTTTAACTTGTTGCCATTATCGTACCAAATAAGATTGGCGTAAGGATATTGCATAGGCAAGAACGCAATGGGGCCTGAAGGTTTAAACTGTTGCCAGGTTTTTTCTTGTTGCGGCGCATCTAGTTTAATTAAAACCCCCATGCAATGCTGATCATACTGCCAGCCGGTGACGCCAATGCCAGCCATTTGCCGTATTATGGAGCGGCCACCGTCTGCAGCAATCAATAAATCAGCAGTAAACTGCTGATTAGAGTAAGCAATGGTAATACTGTCGTTGTCTCGAGTAATCGCCAGCGGCAAGCCTTGGGGTGATACCACATCAATGTCTAACACCGCAAACTGCTGCCACAGTGCAGCTTGGATCAGCTTATTTTCTATTAAATGACCTAAATGTGAACTATTCAGCTCTTGGCAATCAAATACCAACTGGCCTGGTTTCGATTCATAGGCTTCAAGCTGTTTGTATTGCGCTGCTCTGGTCTTTTTCAACAAAGGCATAGCCTGGAGCTCATCAAGTAACTGCTCAGAAAAGCGATTAATGGCTGAAACACGAATATCTACTTCATCACTGTTAAGCACTTGCTCAGCAGAAATGGGGTTTTGTTCGATCACTGTTACCTTAATACCTTGTTTTGCCAGTTTTACCGCAGCGGCCGCGCCAACCATACCGCCGCCAACAATCAGTGCTTTGTTTTTCATGCCATATTCCACTTTTTTGAGTCCTAGTGCATTGTAACCTATATCAAACTTGATGTTGGCTTAAAACCCCATCTGTTGATCCACATTTTGAAAGTTAAAATCTATACTTGGCTAGACAAGATAGGTCATATAAAATACGCGTCCTTTAGGCATAATGATATCAATTCAGCATCGCCCACACGAGAAACGCGTAGTGCTAAATACCGAGTTGTAAACGAGGCAATATTTAAATGAGTAAAAAACTGCATATTAAAACCTGGGGTTGTCAAATGAATGAATACGACTCCCAGAAAATGGCGGATCTTTTGGATTCTACAAATGGCTATCAGCTTACTGAAGCAGCTGAGCAGGCTGATGTGATCCTACTCAACACTTGCTCGATACGTGAGAAAGCGCAAGAAAAGGTTTTCCACCAACTTGGTCGTTGGAAGCTATTAAAAGACACCAACCCAAATCTAGTGATTGGTGTTGGTGGTTGTGTGGCTTCACAAGAAGGCGATGTTATTCGTCAACGTGCGCCTTTTGTTGATATTGTTTTCGGCCCGCAAACATTACACCGCCTGCCAGAAATGATCCGTCAAGTGCAAGATAAAGAAGGGTCAGTGGTTGATATTTCATTCCCTGAAATTGAAAAGTTCGACCGTTTGCCAGAGCCAAAAGCGGAAGGGCCAACGGCGTTTGTTTCTATTATGGAAGGCTGCTCGAAATACTGTACTTTCTGCGTGGTGCCTTACACTCGTGGTGAAGAAGTAAGCCGGCCATTGGATGACGTGATTTTAGAAGTGGCTCAGCTTGCAGAGCAAGGCGTACGTGAAGTTAACTTACTGGGTCAAAACGTTAATGCCTACCGCGGTGAAATGCACGATGGTGAAATCTGTTATTTCTCTGATTTATTACGTTATGTGGCTGCCATTGATGGTATTGACCGTATTCGTTACACTACTTCACACCCAGTGGAATTTACTCCCGATATCATCGAAGCCTATGTCGATGTGCCAGAGTTGGTCGATCATTTACACCTGCCGGTACAAAGTGGCTCGGACCGTATCTTGAATCTGATGAAGCGTGGTCATACGGCGCTTGAGTACAAGTCTACCATTCGTAAGCTGCGTAAGATCCGCCCTAACCTAAGTATGTCGTCAGACTTCATTATCGGCTTCCCTGGTGAGTCCAATGCCGACTTTGAAGCAACCATGAACCTGATTAACGACATTGGTTTTGACATGAGCTTTAGCTTTATCTATTCAGCGCGTCCAGGTACCCCAGCAGCGGATTTACCTGACGATGTTGCTGAGTCTGAGAAAAAAGAACGCTTATATATTTTGCAAAACCGTATTAATCAAATGGCGCAAGATATTAGCCGTAAGATGCACGGCACCGAACAGCGCATCCTAGTAGAAGGCCCGTCGAAGAAAAATCCTATGGAGCTGCGTGGCCGTACTGAAAATAACCGCGTAGTAAACTTTGAAGGTCCACATTCTGTGATCGGTCAATTCGTTGATGTACGTATTACCGAGGCGCTACCTAATTCATTGCGCGGCGAACTCATTCGCACCGAGGCAGAGATGGACCTACGTCGCGATGTTAAACCTTCAGACATCTTAAACAAAGCGCCACAAGAGCCTGAAGCCAACGCCATAGGCGTTGCGACTTTTACCCCTTAGCTTTACATTACACGCTAGCTTCGGCTAGCGTGATTTATATAGGAAGACATTTTGAGTAATCAGTTAAAGAATATAGAAATTTACTTAGAACCCGCCGATAACCATCGACTTTCCTCCCTTTGTGGCCCGTTCGACGAAAACTTAAAACAAATAGAGCGACGCTTAGGGGTGGAGATTGCCCATCGTGACAACTGGTTTAAAGTAACCGGTCAAGTGGTTACTGCTAAAGCCGCTGTAGACATTCTAAAATCTTTATATGTTGAAACTCAGCCTGTTAAAGGAAAGATGCATGAAATTGAGCCAGATCAGGTGCACCTTGCCATTACAGAAGCGAATGTCTTAGAGCAAGAAGCTCCTTCGGTATGGGACAAAGAGGTTTACATTAAAACTCGCCGTGGCGTGATCAAGCCACGCAACCCAAATCAGAGCCAATATGTGGCAAATATCTTAAACCACGATATTACCTTTGGTGTTGGCCCTGCAGGTACCGGTAAAACTTACCTTGCTGTTGCCGCAGCAGTTGATGCCCTTGAACGCCAAGAAATACGCCGTATTTTGCTTACCCGTCCAGCGGTTGAGGCTGGTGAGAAACTGGGTTTTCTACCAGGTGATTTAACCCAGAAAATCGACCCCTATTTACGACCCCTTTACGACGCCTTGTTTGAAATGCTGGGCTTTGAGAAAGTGGAAAGGCTAATCGAAAAAAACGTGATTGAAGTGGCACCACTGGCCTATATGCGTGGTCGTACTCTTAATGATGCCTTTATTATTCTTGATGAAAGCCAAAACACCACGACAGAGCAAATGAAGATGTTTCTGACTCGTATTGGATTTAATTCCAAAGCCGTTATCACCGGTGATATCACGCAAATCGATTTACCTCGAGGTGCTCGCTCAGGCTTGCGTCATGCGGTAGAAGTATTAAGTGAATTGGATGAAATTTCTTTCAACTTCTTTAAGTCTCATGATGTGGTCAGACACCCAGTGGTGGCCAGAATCGTAGAAGCCTATGAGAAAAAAGAAGAACAAGAACGTCAAGCCAAAGCTGCCAAACATCAGGCAAAGCAGCCATCAACCGAGGATAAGTAGTTGCAACTAACCCTAGACTTACAACTGGCCTGCGAGTTTGCCAACTTACCTTCAGAAGCGCAGTTTCAACGCTGGGCTGAGCATGCGCTAAGCTCTTTTCGCGAACAAGCAGAGATGACCATTCGCTTAGTCGATAACGCCGAGAGCCAAGAGCTTAATAGCCAATACCGTGGCAAAGACAAGCCAACCAATGTTTTATCCTTTGAATTTGATGCCCCACCGGGAATTGAATTGCCACTTATTGGTGATTTAATTATTGCTCCGGCAGTGGTATTACAAGAAGCACAAGAGCAAGAAAAGACGTTTCATGACCATTTTGCTCACATGGTGATCCATGGCTGCTTGCATTTACTCGGATTTGACCATATAAATGAACAGGACGCGGTAGAAATGGAAACCATTGAGAAGCAAATACTTGCCACTTTGGATATCGCCGATCCTTACAGAGACGATTGTTAATAAACGGAGCAGACATAACTAATGAGCGACGATAACTCGCAAAGTAGTCAGGGTTCTTCTAGCAAGACCTGGCTGGGACGCATCACACAGATGCTGCAAGGGGAACCCCAAAACAAAGAAGAACTGGCTGAGGTCATTGCTGATGCGCAAGAGCGCCAGCTTATCGATCCTGAAACCAAGGACATGATGGAAGGTGTACTGAGTGTCTCTGAACTGAAAGTACGCGATATTATGATCCCGCGTTCGCAAATGATCACCCTTGATGTTGATCAGTCGCTGGCTGCGCAATTACCCATGATGGTGGAGTCTTCGCACTCACGCTTTCCGGTGATATGTGAAGATAAAGATCACGTCGAAGGCATTTTGCTGGCTAAAGATCTGCTCCCTCTTATTTTACGCGATGAAACCGAGCTCCCTGCGATCCGTGAATACCTGCGCCCAGCCGTTGTGGTTCCTGAAAGTAAACGGGTTGATACGCTACTGAATGAGTTTCGTCAGAAGCGCTACCATATGGCCATCGTAATCGATGAATACGGTGGTGTTTCCGGTCTCGTTACCATCGAAGACATTTTAGAAACCATCGTCGGTGAGATTGAAGACGAACACGATGATGATGAAGATCAACAAGATATTCGCCAGCTGTCAAAACACGTTTATACCGTGCAAGCCTTAACGCCGCTGGATGAATTTAATGAGTTCTTTAATACCAATTATGACACCCAAGAAGCTGACACCATTGGCGGTATTATTTTGCATGCCTTTGGTCATATGCCTAGCCGTGGTGAAACCATAGATATAGATCCCCTTCAGTTTAAGGTAACTAACTCCGACAACCGGAGGATCTTACAAATTCAAGTAAGTATACCTAAATCTGAACATGTTGAAGACTCTAGCTTCTAAGTTAAGCGCTTTAGCACAAGATAAACTTGCATGGCTGGCCTTGTTGGCTGGCTGTGTGCTCACCTTTGCATACGCCCCGTTTGGCCTGTGGCCGCTGACCATCACTTGCCTTACTTTGGCATTGTGGCTTACTGATAATGGCCATGCCAAACACGTTGCTAAATACGCATTTTTATTTGCTTTTGGCTGGTTTGCAGCGGGGATCAGCTGGGTCCACGTGTCCATTGCCGAATTCGGCGGTCTACCGCTGCCGATTTCCATACTATTAATGGCACTACTTTGTGCTTACCTTGCTATTTACCCGACTTTGGCACTGTTATTTGGTCATTACTTTAGGCATTCACCGTGGCAGCGCAGTGGTGCACTAGTCATTGGCTTTGCCGTGACTGAATGGCTACGAGGCCACCTATTAACGGGTTTCCCTTGGCTGAGTTTTGGCTACTCACTTACCGATTCGCCACTGAATGTATTGGCCCCGTGGGTGGGTGAGTTTGGCTTAACCTTAATCACCGTATTTATGGCCTGTGTTCTGTATTACTTGTTGCTTAAGCGCGCATTCCAGTTTGCTGTGGCCGGCGTTGCTGTGTTATTGGGCTTGTTCAGTATGCCCTATTTCAGTCAATCGCCCACTCAGTATTCTGGCCACTCAATTACCGCTTTGCTGGTGCAAGGCAACATTAAACAAAGTCTGCGTTGGCAACCTGAACAGTTTTGGCCCACCATGTCGAAATACCGCGATATGACTCGTAAACATTGGCAAAACGTCGATTTAGTGGTGTGGCCTGAGGCCGCTATCCCTGAATTTGAGGACATCGCCTACCCGTTTTTAGAGGGACTTGATAAAGCCGCCGCATTTAATGATACCGCCTTGATCACAGGTATCCCCGATTATCAGTTTGCCACTAAAACCGCATACAACACGCTAATTACTTTGGGCAAAAAAGAAAAGCAGGACAGCGAAGGACAATACCACTACTTACACAAGAACCGTTATCAAAAGCATCAATTACTACCAATTGGTGAGTTTGTGCCATTTGAAGCGCTGTTACGCCCCATCGCTCCGCTGTTTAACTTAGCCATGTCATCTTTTACTCGCGGCGCAAAAGTACAACCTAACTTACTTGCCAATGGTTTGCATGTATTGCCTGCCATTTGCTATGAAATTGCCTTTAGCGAGCTGGTCAGAGGCAATTTTAACGCACAATCAGACCTCTTATTCACAGTCAGTAACGATGCCTGGTTTGGCGACTC
This sequence comes from Pseudoalteromonas 'SMAR', assembly GCF_048515945.1. NCBI lineage: Bacteria > Pseudomonadati > Pseudomonadota > Gammaproteobacteria > Alteromonadales > Pseudoalteromonadaceae > Pseudoalteromonas > Pseudoalteromonas 'SMAR'. Next base: position 8,245 of record NZ_JBLWMW010000054.1, on the reverse strand, counting down.
TCATGGCCCTCATCAACATATGCAGATTGCCAGAATGCGTGCTCTGGAGCTGCAGCGCCCGCTGGTGAGAGTTACCAACAATGGGGTAACTGGTGTTTATGATCCGATTGCTCACTCTCAGCAAACCATCCCACAATTTGCCGCCAATGTATTGAAGACCGACGTACAGCTTATCTCTGGCGTCAGTTGGTATGCCGAGCAAGGTAATCGCCCGATTTGGCTATTGCTGACAATGATACTGATAGCGCTAGGTGGTGCTCGGCTTAAGCCTTACCTGCTAAGTAAATTTGAGCGTAACTTTCTGTAGTGGTCTTAGGGTTTCCAAGTAGGCTGTAGCATAAGTTTATCCCAACCCTAAAAGCATGCCAAAACAGCACATAATAGGCTATCATAACTGCATATTTGTTAACGCATGGCTTGGTTTATGTCTAATAACCGTTTAACCCACTTCTTAGTGGCCTTGAAAAGCGCAGACGTCGATAAAATCAAAACGGCTTTCTCATCTGGCGACATTGCCGCGCAAGTCGAAGCGCTGAAGTTTCTTTTTCAAAGTGCTCAAAGCAACGATAAGTTATATGGCCACTATCAAGATATCGCCACCGTGTGTTTACAAGCTGCGGATTTCCCCGACACCATGATCGGGGCGATAAATTCATTAGAAAAATTCGCATTCTTTAGCGCCCCACTGCTCCAAACAGAGCAAGTTACTCGGCAAAATCAACAAGGCAACAATATATTACATACGCTGCTGGCGACACTCAGTGCCGCAGATAATGGCCTGAACTACTTAAGAACCCTGTTGCACTTTGAGAGTAAAGAACAGCTGCAACAGGCTTTGTGGCAAAGAAATAATAAGCAGTTAACACCGCTAGAGTGTTACTTAGCATTAAACCCAAACACCGACGCGTTAGCCATTCAGGAGCTGAGTGCTTTGTTGGGGTTAATAGAAGTTGAGCGCCGCGGCCCACATACGGTAATGAACCATAACGCCAGTGTTATTGAGTCGCACTTAAAACAACAACAACGATTAAGTAGTTATAAACGCTTTTTATTGACCACCTACTACAGCGCTGAAGCGAGTCTTTAACCACCAAGACTATCGATGTAGTCGTTGGCCGTCATGCGATGGTAAGTGACCTTGTTGTGCATAATCGCCGCTGGGTGTGGGTCTACGACTTCGATGGCAATGTCATTTAGCCTAGCAATTTCCAGTGCCATTTGGGTGATATTGACACTAAACGACGTGCCCATAAACACCATTTTATCAGCACTGTGCATCTGTGCTTGGGCTTCAGAAATGCGATATAAATCGGTATAGAACTCATCAAATAACAGCACATAAGGCTTCAAAGAGACGCCCTTTTGCGGTCCTTTAGCGCCAATTTTAAACAGCTCAAGCAGTGATGAGGCCAGTGCACTGTCGTCCACTTCATCCCAAGGCGCTGGTTGCGGTGTCACCACCTCACCCTGAGTATGAAATGGCGTCACCTGATCAACTCGACCATGAATGGCGATGTAATCTCGATTGCCAGCTTTGCCATCTAAGCCATCAATATTTTGGGTGATCAGGCATTTATCTTTTAACCACAGATGCGTGCGGTTGGGGCCATGGTGGCGATAGCTGACAAAACGCTGATAATACCACTGTAAAAACTCACTGGGGTGCTGTTTATACATGGCCCGTGTGGCCATTTTCTGCGGCGTGTAATTCGCCGAGCCAATAGTCCAATAACCATCTTCACCACGAAATGTCGGTATACCACTTTGTGCGCTCACCCCAGCTCCGGTGATGTAGAGTGTCTTCATGGCATTAAGAAACGCTAAAGTAAACCGCTGCTGCAAGGGCTAATGCAGCGCCAGCCAAGCCCAATAGTGGCAACTTGTTCTCCCCTTTTACTGGAGCCTCTTCAGCCTTCACTGAGGGCTGTGTATCACCCTCTGTACTTTGTGCTGGTGCTGGGTCGCTGTGTGCTTGCTCTGATACCACTGAGCAAGGAATTTGCCACTGATAGCCCTTACGTGAAAACGTTTTAATGGCGTCATCACCAAATAACGCTCGTAGATGGCCAATATTTTGAAACACCACCTGATCGGTCACCTTGCGTTCGGGCCACGCGCTATGCAGGATATCTTCTTTGCTATGGATGGTTTCAGGAGCCGCTAAAAACAGGGCTAAAATCTTCGCCGGCTGCTGTTTTAAATTGAGCTTTTTATCGTCTTTGTGGAGTGTCAATTCTTTGCTGTCGAACAAAAAATCCTTAAAAGCATATTTCATTTTCCCTAGTTCCTAACCTTTTCGTTATTATTTTATCTGTTGATTATGCAATGCACTTAGTGTTTATAGCGAAACACCAGCGGAAAATATAGCTATTTATAATACTAATTTACAAAATACCTAAAAGTGCTGCCTAGTATAAAGTTAAACATCAGAAAATCTCTACTCTAGGGGCAGAATTAATCATCTGGACGGAGAGCCTAGTTAGCTATAAGCTCTTGCTTTTATTCATACAGTTAATGGTTAGCTATGGCTTTTCTACCATTGTTATTGCCACTGATATTAATTAAAACTTCGCTGTTGGGGCTGGGTATGGTAACCATTGCGTTGGCCGCTGGTTTTAGTGTCCTGCTGCGATTGTTATCTAGGCTTTTTGATGCCAACGTCACCAAAAAGCTTCGGCAACTTTTTACCATAGCCATGGTCGCGCACCTTCTCGCTTACCTGGCTTTAATCATAAAGTTATTGTTGCTGCAAGGCTGGCAGGACATTCCTATGTTTATAGCCAGTCATATCGTTATTCACCATGTTTGGTGCGGCTTAACCGCTTTACTGATAACCGTATTGACCCTAAGTAACTACCATTTACTGCGCCCCTCAGAAAAAATAAGCGCATGATTCTGTAGTATTTTGTAAGAGAATATAGCGCTTAGGTAACGCTTACTTACCGTTCTTAAACGTTAGCTAACAGACCAAGGTTATACCAAGCAGTAGACTTTTGCTGTGTTTTCAGAATGGAATTAAAAGATGAAAAAAATAACCTTAGGATGTGTCACTCTGCTGGCCGTGAGTTTATCGGGCCAGGCTAAACAAAATGACGAGCGACACCGCCTTGGTGTCGACTTTTCTGCAGCAAGTGCCTCTTATCGCGGCTCCAGTCTCGACGGTGACGGAGTTGGTCAAGCTTACCTTTATTATAATTATCAAGTTATGCCGAAACTCACTTTTGAGCTTGGCTATACCAATGGTGCTGATCTCGACGACTGGCATTGCAAAGACGATAACGACCGCCAATTCACCTGCAACCAAAATAATAAGTCTTTATTTGGCCTTGGTGCCGACGAGCTGGAATACGCCAATGTCACATTTGCCGCCAAGAGCTATTATCCGGTAACAGAGAATAGCTATTTGTACGGTAAACTCGGCTTAACCTATTTTGGCTATAAGTTTTTCCGCGATGGCAACAAATTAGGACATGATAATGGTATTGGCTATGTGCTAGAAGCCGGTTGGCAGTATGATTGGAATAACGGCATGGCTGTAAATGCCGGTTACCGACACCAAGATATGCAAGATTTGGATATCTCCGGCTTTACCCTTGGTGTCAGTTACCGTTTTTGATTTTGCATCTAGGCTTTAATCAGTTTTTTCTGCAACAGCTGCACTTGGTCACGAACCTGGGCAGCTTTTTCAAACTCGAGCTCCTTGGCTAACTTCATCATTTCCCCTTCCAGACGGTCGATTTCTTTAGCTATTTCTTTGGCATCCAATGCTGGCATACCCGGTTTAAATTTATCGTCAATACTCGCTAATTGTTCATTATCAACTTCTTCTCCTAAGTCCATGACATCAGTAATTTTCTTATTTAATGCCGTTGGCGTGATGCCGTGTTCTTCATTATAGGCTTGCTGCTTTTCACGGCGTCGTTGCGTTTCATCAATTGCCTGACGCATTGAGTTAGTTATACGATCACCATATAAAATGGCTTTACCATGAAGGTGGCGTGCTGCACGACCAATGGTTTGGATCAAAGAGCGAGTGGAGCGCAAGAAGCCTTCTTTGTCCGCGTCTAATATCGCCACTAACGACACTTCTGGCATGTCTAGGCCTTCTCTTAACAGGTTGATGCCTACTAACACATCAAAAACCCCTTTTCGCAAATCCCTGATGATCTCCATGCGTTCTACGGTATCGATATCCGAGTGCAAATAGCGTACTTTGACATTGTGGTCATTGAGGTAATCGGTAAGGTCTTCCGCCATGCGCTTAGTTAATGTGGTGACCAGTACTCGTTCATTAACCTCTACCCTGCGATAAATTTCCGATAATAAGTCATCTACCTGTGTGGCTACCGGGCGTACTTCTACCTCGGGGTCTAGTAACCCAGTAGGACGGATCACCTGCTCAGCTACGTCGCCATTGGATTTTTCTAGCTCATAATCACCAGGTGTCGCCGACACATAAATAGTCTGTGGCGAAATCGCCTCAAACTCGGCAAATTTGAGTGGCCGATTATCCAGCGCTGAAGGTAATCGAAAACCATATTCCACTAGGTTTTCTTTTCGGCTGCGATCGCCTTTGTACATGGCGCCGACTTGCGAGACGGTCACGTGAGACTCGTCAATTATCATTAAGGCGTCGTCAGGAAGGTAATCGAGTAATGTTGGCGGTGGCTCGCCAGGCGCTCGCCCAGAGAGGTAACGACTGTAGTTTTCAATTCCTGAGCAATAACCCAGCTCTGTCATCATTTCAATATCGTACTGAGTGCGCTGCGCAATCCGCTGTTCTTCCACCAGGCGGCTTTTATCCAGCAATTGTGCGCGACGCTCTTTAAGCTCTTTTTTGATCTTTTCTATGGCATCGAGGATCTTTTCTCTTGGCGTAACATAGTGGGTTTTTGGATAGATCGTTGCCCGTACTAAGTGCTTCTCCACAGCCCCTGTTAGGGGATCAAACAAACTTAATCGTTCAATTTCATCATCAAACATTTCAACCCGCACCGCAATGGTTTCCGATTCTGCAGGGAAGATATCAATCACTTCACCGCGGACACGGTAAGTGCCTCGGCTGAAGTCCATGTCGTTGCGGGTATACTGCAGTTCAGCAAGGCGACGCAGCATATCTCTTTGATCTATGGTTTCGCCCACCTTCAGTAATAGCATCATCTTCATATAAGAATCAGGGTCGCCCAAACCATAAATGGCAGACACCGACGCCACTATAATGGTGTCGCGACGCTCTAATAAGGCTTTTGTGGCTGATAAACGCATTTGTTCAATGTGATCGTTTATCGAGGCGTCTTTTTCTATAAAGGTATCGCTGGCAACCACATAGGCTTCGGGCTGATAATAGTCATAGTAGGAAACAAAGTATTCCACCGAATTGTGTGGAAAAAATTCTTTCATTTCTCCATATAGTTGCGCTGCTAATGTTTTGTTATGCGCCATTATAATGGTCGGGCGATTAAGATTATTCACTATGTTGGCCATAGTAAAAGTTTTACCTGTCCCTGTTGCTCCTAATAAGGTTTGATGCGCCAGGCCCGCCTCTAAACCATCACACAGTTGAGCGATGGCGGTCGGCTGATCACCACTTGGCTGAAATTCAGATACCAATTGAAATTTATCTTCCATTACACTTCCTCATTAGCAGCGTTGACAGCAATATCATCTATCACTTTTTTAAACCACTTATAGGCCAACACCGCAGTAAATAAATTACCCAGCGCGGCACCAACAAATAATCCAGTTAGGCCAGCCAGCTGCGAGCCCAAGTACGCCATAGGTACGTAAAATACAAACAAACGGATGACACTCAACACTAATGCCTTTAGAGGTTTATGTAAGGCATTAAAGGACGAGTTAGTGAGAATAATCACCCCCTGTAAGCCATACCCTAGCGGCATAATGTATATAAACAGTTCAATGGTCTGTACCACTGCCGGCTCTTGACCAAATATATGACTAATAAATTGTGCACAAAGTACCAACAACACATAAATGATGAATTGAAACGCCATAACAAACTTCAGCGTTTGCGTATAAGCATCGGATACTCGGTTAAAATAGTTGGCCCCAAAGTTTTGACTAATAAACGGAGGTAAGGTCATGGACAACGCCAGCACCACTAAGCTAGCAATAGACTCAATGCGACTGCCGACACCAAATGCCGCCACCGCTTCCGGGCCAAAGCTTGCAATCATGGCTGTCATGACCGCCATCGCTAAGGGGGTTAACATATTTGCACCTGCAGCAGGCAAGCCAATGGTGAGGATTTTTTTCGTTGCACCGATAAATGAAGTATAGCGTGCACTCAGTGACACTAACCCCTTCTTTATGATCAGCAAGTATAAAATGATGCCAACGCCTAAACTCCAGGAAATCACACTGGCCACTGCCGCCCCTTTTACGCCCATTGGCGCAATCGGCCCCCAACCAAAAATTAAAACAGGGTCGAGTATGGCGTTCACCAGCCCGCCAAGCCCCATAACAATACTTGGGGTTTTGGTATCGCCGCTGGCACGTAATACCGAGTTGCCAATCATAGGCGTGACCAATAACACTGAGCCGAGGAACCACACCGACATGTAGTCATTGATATAAGGCATAACTTCTTGGTTGGCACCAAGCAATACAAAGATAGGTTGAGTAAATAGGTAGCCAAATATTGAAAGCAGTAATACCAGCAGTGCCGAATTAATTAATGACACAGCCGCGTCAAACTTCGCTTCTTCAAGACGGTCACTACCCAAAGCTTTTGCTATCACCGCTGATGTGCCAATTCCTAAGCCAATGGCAAGACTAATAACAGTAAAGGTAACAGGAAAGGTAAAGCTAATGGCAGCCAGAGGTGCCGTACCCAACATACTAATAAAGAAGGTATCGACAAGATTAAACATCATCAGCGTGATCATGCCGAATATCATGGGTACAGTCATTCGCTTTAACGTCGCGCCAATATCGCCATGGAGGATATCGTTACCATTAGAATGTGGCTTGGCTTGATTCATAACAACCTATTTCGGATACTTAGGAGCGAGCCATTGTAGTCTATTCAAGATCTCGTTGCTATTAACTAAGCCAAGTGAAGAAGATAAATCTGAAGCGGTTGCTGAGGGCCTAAAATAACAGTGGAATACAGATTTGAGCAGGGTTATCAACAGATCTCATCACCAACTGAGCAATTTTGACAAAATTGTGGTAATACCAACCTAAAGTAGCATGTTTTTTGCACAGACCTAGGGCGAAAAGTTCATAAAAGCTTCATACTGAGTAACAAATAAACTAAATTATCCATTTCAACTTAAACCGTTGATTTTTATCATATAAAAAATTTTCCATTTTTTACTTGAAACCGCTGCAGCGCCCAGATTTCATAGTCTTGCAATACTTCTTAAATATTAATAAACAATGTTATCCACAGATTCCGTGGATAAGTCTCGCAAAGCCAATAAAATAAAGGCCTGTAACAACCTCTAGCGACGATCGAGCTAATTGAATGACTGATCAGCACGCAAAAATAAACTGGATCAATTGAGATCGATCGACTAATCTAGTTGGGCGCATTTTTTCAGCGTTTGTCTCACCCACTTACAAGGAATGTATAAGGCAATGAAAAGAAAGGAATTTTATAGAATCTCAACTAGCTAACCCATACTTTACAAGCGCATCACGAGCAATAAGCCACTGTGGTTCTGCACAATTTCCTTGCCTCAACAAACGCAACCAGAGATCCTTTCTGGTAGGTTTACTTGTGGCCGCAAAGATCAAAATTAAACATCGAAAAACACCACTTTAAGCACACATTTCAAACAAAACGCTCAAAAATTACAAAAAACTCACCAAACCACTGGTTAGAAATACAGTAAATATAAATATATAGACGTTTTTATACACATCAGAAGGCTTTTGCACAGTATCCACCAGTTTCTCTCAGTGAATAAAATGACCCTAATTAGGCTGGTAATAATGAAGTGCGATACATAAGCCTCTTGAATGGGGGCTTGATTGCACTCTTTATAGTGGTACTCTGAATGCACGTGAGTCATACTAATAATCGTCTTACTCCCAAGCATGAGCTAAAAAGGCAGCAATTAGCACAGAATTTCATCGCTTAATGCAGTTTTTTACGTTTCTATGATTTTAGTGGTTGACACCTTGCAATGTCGTCATTAATATTTCGCCCCGTTGAGAGACACGCTTCCCCCTTAGCTCAGTTGGTTAGAGCGACGGACTGTTAATCCGCAGGTCC
>NZ_JBLWMW010000053.1:0-17851 GCF_048515945.1 Pseudoalteromonas 'SMAR' | reverse complement strand
AGCGAGGGATTTTAAATCCCTTGTGTCTACCAATTCCACCACCCGGGCATCGGGTGTGAAAGCGAATTGGAGCGAGTAACGAGGTTCGAACTCGTGACCTCGACCTTGGCAAGGTCGCGCTCTACCAGCTGAGCTATACTCGCAATCCAAATTACGGTTAACAACTATTTTTGGTATTAAATCCGAAAATCTTCGTCTTACCGCTTTCCAGTTAGTTGACATAGCATCTTCTAAATTTCATTTAGATGACACCCTGCCCTCTCAACACGGACGCATTCTACAGAACTTCTGGGAAGCGTCAACATAAAAAATGAATGTTTTTAACCGTTTGCTCATTTTTTATCTAAAGCGTTGAGTTTATAATCGTTTCTTGTCAAGAATTAGTCAATTCCGCCTTCGCAGCGTAGAGATATTGCACCATTGAAACTAAGGTTAGCAGTGTAGCAATTGCTAAAAGTGCATAACTTAATGTGATCATCCAAGGCGCGAGCTGCCAAATGAGTCCAATAATCGCGAGCATTTGCGCCGCTGTTTTGAACTTCCCTAACCAAGAAACCGCAACATTGCCTCTTTTACCCAGTTCGGCCATCCATTCTCTCAATGCAGAAATAACAATTTCACGACTAATAATGATAATCGTGGCTACCGTGATAAAAATGTCTTGATAGTAGGTTGCTAAGATCACCAGTGCCACACTTACCATGACTTTGTCGGCTACTGGATCGAGAAAAGCACCAAAAGGTGTCGACTGTTCCAGCTTTCGTGCTAGATAGCCATCAAGAATGTCGGTGACTGATGCCAACCAAAAAATAAACGCTGCAGCAAAAAATGCCCATGAGTATGGAAGATAAAAGATAATTGCAAACACGGGTATGAGAAGCAATCGAAATGTTGTGAGCGAGTTTGGAATATTCCACATAACTACTAAGTATTGTCTTTTTTTCTATGTTCGCATGATTGCTTAAGCTTTGTCATGCAAATGATTAAATATCTTTTCAGCCATCTCAGGGCTGATCCCAGGTACTTGCTTTAATTGGTGTATGTTAGCCGACTTCACCCCCTGCATGCCGCCTAAATATTTCAGCAGTGCTTGACGGCGTTTTTGCCCCACCCCTTCGATTTCCTCCAATACCGACTGAGTTCTTTGTTTTTGTCTCTTGTTTCTGTGACCAGCAATAGCAAAACGGTGAGACTCATCACGAATATGTTGAATAAGATGTAATGCCGGAGAGTCGCTATCGACATTGACCGTTTTGCGACCACCATCGATCAATAGCGTTTCTAAACCAGGCTTTCGACTTGTGCCTTTCGCCACGCCAATAAGGAGTGGCACTTTGTTCAAGGTCCAGGTGGCGAAAAACGACTCCGCTCTGCCAAGCTGACCTTTACCACCGTCAATAAAAATAATGTCTGGTACCTTGGCTTCGTCGGTCATTTTGCCGTAGCGCTTTTGTAATGCAAAGTCCATTGCGGCGTAATCATCCCCTGGCGTGATACCGGTAACATTGTATCGTCTGTATTCACGGTTGTTTGGTCCTTGACCATCAAACACCACGCACGAAGCGACAGTATTTTCCCCCATGGTATGGCTAATATCGAAACACTCCATGCGGTCAATATCGGTTAAGCCTAAGACAGACTTCAACGTAGCATAGCGTTTGGTCACAGAATCTTGTGCACTTTGCTTCACTTCGAGGCTGTTGCTAGCGTTTTTATTGGCCAGAGCCAAATATTGAGCTCGCTCACCACGGACATTGAATTTAAGTGTAACCTTGCTTTTCGCCACTTCTGCTAACGCCGCTTGCAATGCCTGCAGCTCTGTAATTTCAAACGGTAATACGATTTCTTTGGCGATACGAGCATGATTGCCTGTGGAAATATAATATTGGCCCAAAAATGATGTCAGCACCTCATCGGCGGTGGAGTCTTTTGGTACCTTGGGGAAATGCGTTTTGGTACCAAGCACCTTATGCTCTCGGATCATCAGAACGTGGATTGCCACCAGCCCATTACGCTGTTCATAACCAATAACATCTAATTCAGCAAAATTACCAGCAATGGATTGCTGCTCCTGCATTTGCCGTAATAAAGCAATTTGGTCACGGTGTTTTGCGGCTTTTTCAAAGTCCAGTTCAGCACTGGCTGTTTCCATCTTGGCCACCAGCGTTGCAATCACCTGTTGTGAACGACCAGTAAGAAACTGACGTACCATGGCAACTTGCTCTTGATATTCTTCGTCACTGACTTTACCAACACAGGGAGCCGAACACCGTTTTAATTGGTATTGTAAACATGGGCGGCTTCTAGCACGGTAGTAAGCGTCTTCACATTGGCGCACAGGAAAGATCTTTTGCATCAGCCTAAGACTTTCAGATACAGCGGCACTACTTGGAAATGGCCCGAAGTACTCACCTTTTTGCTTGCGGCTGCCGCGATGAAATGCTAACCGAGGGTGCGTGTGGCCACTTAGAAAAATATATGGGTAGCTTTTATCATCACGCAATAAAATATTATAGCGCGGCTGATACTTCTTTATGAGGTTGTTTTCTAATAACAGCGCTTCGGTTTCAGTATTGGTCAGTGTCACTTCAATGTTGGCAATATTACTGACCAATACTTGCGTTTTGCTGTCGCTAATGTTGCTACGAAAGTAGCTCGAAACCCGCTTTTTTAGGTTTTTGGCTTTACCGACATAAATAACCTGGCCTTGAATATCGTACATACGGTATACGCCAGGCTCTGTTGATAACGTTTTCAGAAACTGTTGGTGATCAAAATCCGTCATTTAAAAAAATACTTAATGACTACTGTCTATATCAATCATCTTATGGCGAATAGCTAAATGAGTCAGCTCAACATCGCCACCGACGTTGAGTTTTTCGAACATCCGGTAACGGTAACTATTCACCGTTTTAGAACTCAAATTAAGGCGATCTGCAATGTCTTGGGCTTTTTCACCTTTAGTGATCATCAGCATAATTTGTAACTCTCGCTCAGATAACGACTGAAAAGGGTTTTCGTCGTTACGGCCACTGAATTGTGCCAAAGCGATTTGTTGAGCTATTTCAGGTGCAATATACCTTTGTCCTGAGTTCACTGAGCGAATGGCGTTGATCACTTCATCCGGCCCTGCCCCTTTGGTTAAATAACCATGGGCACCAATTTGCATTACCTTGCTTGGAAATGGGTCTTCGCAATGTACTGTCAGCACGATGACTTTGACATCAGGGCAATAGCGGCAGATCTTTTTTGTTGCCTCTAGGCCACCGATCCCCGGCATATTCATATCCATTAGCACTATATCCGGTTCATTTTGACGACAAAACGTCACCGCTTCTTCACCGGTTTTTGCTTCACCGACCACCTTGAAGCCACGGACGTCGTCTAAAATACGTCTTATGCCTGTTCTAACTAGTTCATGATCATCAACTAAAAGCACATTAATCAATGGCACACCCTCTACATATTGCTTGTTAATCGAAGCTAAAAGTTCCGCTTTTTAACTTCCAGAGCCTTGAGATTACCACATATTTTTAAAAATCATAACGTCACAAGGGAGAGAAAAAAACAATTTTAATATGAATCAATTAGAATGCTTAAAAAGCGTAAGCTGATTGTTTATATAAACAACAATAATGGGTTGTTATGCGCCGTAGAGATTAGCAACTACGGCGCAAAAGCAGAGGTGAGGTTAGGACTGTTTTGAGAATTTATCTACCCACAGTGCAATGACTCCATCGCCGGTTACGTTACAGGCTGTGCCGAAGCTATCTTGGGCCAAATAAAGCGCGATCATTAACGCTACCGCAGCTTCATTAAAACCAAGCATACTGGTCAGTAGCCCTAATGCCGACATCACGGCACCACCAGGCGCACCAGGAGCGGCGATCATCACTATGCCTAACATGAAAATAAACGGCAGCATGGCGGTAAGCGGCGGCACACTCATATCCGGTGACAGTAACATCACCGCCATTGCACAGGTAACAATAGTAATGGTTGAACCAGACAAATGGATTGTGGCACACAGTGGCACACTAAAGTTCGCCACTTCTTCATCGACCTTGTTGGCTTTACTGGCCCGTAAAGAGACCGGAATAGTGGCAGCGCTTGACATAGTCCCTATCGCCGTAAAATAAGCAGGCAACATATTTTTAATGAGTTCTAATGGGTTTCTGCCTAATAACAAACCCGAAGCGATAAATAGCGTACTTAACCACAACCAGTGCATGATAATCGCCGCTAATAACACTACGCCAAAGGTACTCAGCGTATCAAAAACCGTTCCTGCCACTGCCATTTCGGCAAACACGCCGGCGATATAAAATGGCAACACAGGAATAATCACTTTAGCAAGTAAAGCATCAATCACGTCTCTGGCTTGATCCGTCACCTCTTTAAGCTTACCCAGCTGACATTGGCTCATGCCAATACCAAAAATAAATGCCGTCGCCAAAGCCGTCATGACTCCCATAAGTGGCGGGATCTCTATATTAATCAGGCTTTTCAGCTGCGCTTCCTCAGCGGCTTGATAGGCCACTCCGCCATCGAAAAACGGAATAAATGCATTAACTAACAGGTACGCCAATGTTCCTGCAACTACTGTAGAACCATAAGCAAAGCCCACTGTTTTGCCCAGTAAATGCCCGGAACCATGAGGCAAACCAGCGATACCTGAAGCGATGAACAAGAGAATGATAAGTGGGATGGTAAAACTAATAAGTTGGCCAATGATCACTTTAAAGGTATAGAGCAATTCCACCAGCATTAGCGGCATATACAACCCGGCTAGTATACCGGCAGCAATACCAGCCACTAATTTTAATATGAGAGACATAAGTACTTCCTAGCAAATTTCAAAGCGGTTGTTTTAACATGTTTTTACTATGATGTGCTATTAATTCGATAGAGCAGCCTTTTTTGTCTGTATTATCATGACAAAAAGTCATCAGACGTAAATAAATGCAATTAGCCGAAAAACCGTTGTTTCAGCGTGTTGCATACTATTTAATGCCCGGCCAAAGTCTCTGTAAAATAATAATAGTCATGCTTAAAGCTATTTCTCTTTGTATTGCCGCCCTAACAGGCCAGGCTTATGCGCTTAGCAGCGATAAAATACCTTATCTTGAACGTTCAGCCAAAGTAGATGGTGTACTAGAGCCGGATGTTTGGCAACACGCCCTCAAGGTCGACATTAATAACGTCACTTGGCCTTATGAAAACCAAGCCAGCCCGGTGACCACCAAGGCTTATGTTTATGAAAATGGTGAGTCTCTATTTATTGCCTTTGATGCCAACGATCCTAACCCTGATGCCATTCGTGCCTTTTATCGTGACCGTGACCGTGCTTGGGAAGACGATCTGGTCGGTTTAAAAATAGACTCTTTCAACAATGCCCAAAGTGCTTACCAATTTTTTATCAATCCACTTGGAGTACAACAAGACTCGATTGAAAATGAATTAACCAAAAGCGAAAACAGTTCTTGGAATGGTATTTGGGACAGTGCCGGCCGTATCACTGACACAGGTTACGTGGTTGAAGTGGAGATCCCACTTAGGGTACTCAACTTTAATGATTCTATTACCACCAAAACCATGGCCATGGAGTTTTTGCGCTTTTATCCAAGAAATGAGCGCTTGCGGATCTCCAGCATGCAGCTTCAGCACGCGAATTCATGCTGGATCTGTCAAATGCCCAAATACCATGGTCTTGAAAGTGCAAAACAAGGCAGTAATTTAGCGCTGATCCCCACCTTGGTCACTAACCGTCAGGAAACGCGAGATATTGATAATGGTGTCCCGGCAGATTGGCAGGCAGAAAATAATATTGAGCCTGGCCTTGATATGAAATGGGCGATCACCCCAGATACCACACTCAACGCTACCTTAAACCCTGACTTTTCGCAGGTTGAGGCCGACACCGGCCAGCTCAGTGTCAATAACAGCTTCAGCTTATTCTTTCCTGAAAAACGGGCGTTTTTCTTGGATAATTCCGACTACTTTTCTTCTCATAATAACCTGATCCACACGCGCAATATTTCGGCACCAGATTATGGTGTTAAGCTGACCAGTAATAAAAATGGCCATACCTTTGCAGGCTTCATCGCTAATGATGAGCGTCTTAATGTCTTAATTCCGGGTAACCTGGGCTCGAGTGTGGTGTCGCTTGAAAGAAAAAGCGAAAATATGGCGTTACGATACCGCCAAGATGTCAATAAATCACTCTCTGTTGGCGTGACTTCAACAACGCGACAAAGTGACGACTACCACAACCAAGTTGCCAGCATTGATGCGAAGTATAAACCCACTGACAATGACACCTTGAAACTGCAGTTCATTGCCTCTGAAACCGATTATGATCAAGCTTTTATTGACGAGCTATGTGATGGCAGTTTGTCAGACTGTGACATTAATGAAAGTGTGTTAAGGGTCACTGCCGGACAAGATACCGGCTTAGGTTATTACCTCAATTATGAACATAACCGTAAGCATTGGCGCGCCTTTACCAGCTACCAGCAACGTGATGAAGCGCTGAGAACCGATATGGGCTTTATGACCCAGGTTGACTTCAATAAGTTTCTGTTTGGTGGTGAGTACCGTTGGTATGGTGATGAAAAAAACTGGTGGAATCGTGCCCGCTGGTATGCCGATTGGGATATTTCCCATAACCACAATGGTGAGTTACTAGAAAAAGAAGTGCAAACCAACTTTGCCATTAATGGTCCGCTGCAAAGCTTTATTGACTTTGGTGTGGAGCACAGAAAGAGAACCGGTCTTAGACATAACGAAGCTTTATTAGCCATCGATGACAACACCGACTTATTTAGTGAAAACACTCAATGGGCTTATTTGGAATTTAAACCCATGGCTGGCGTGTTTGCAGGCCTCAACCTAAGAACTGGAAACCGCGTTGATTTAGCCAATAACCGTATTGGTCAACAAACCTTTGTACGCCCAGTTATAAACCTTAACCTTGGCAAACACTTTGAGGTAAGGTTCCGCCATACCTATGAACAGCTTGACGCCCAAGGGGCGGAAGTTTATACCGCCAACCTCAGCGACATTCGGCTCACTTATCAGTTTAATATCAACAGTTATTTAAGATTGGCTATTATTAATACCGATATAGAGCGCAATCAGAGCAACTACCTCGATGATGTGGATGCCAAATATAAAAGTATTAGTACCCAGCTGTTGTACTCTTATAAGTTGAACCCACAAACTGTTTTCTTTGCCGGCTACTCGGATCACGGTTATCAAGATGATGATTTGTCGAAAATAACCAAGGATGAAAAAACAGTATTCATGAAATTTAGTTATGCCTGGTTGCTTTAAAAACTGACTTTTAAATAACTAGTGGCTATAAGCAAATTTGATATATCTTATAACCATTCTTTCCTTTTATTTTACTCCACGACAAGTAAAGTGAGGGAATAAAAGTAAACCTAGTTTAGGGATCACAAATGACTAAAGTATATGCAGATAACAGCTTAACGATTGGTAACACACCATTAGTTAAAATTAACCGCGTGTCTGGCGGCAACGTATTTGCCAAAGTAGAAGCACGTAACCCGAGCTTTAGTGTGAAATGCCGTATCGGTGCCTCCATGATTTGGGAAGCCGAAAAAGCCGGCTTGCTTAGCGAAGGCAAAGAGCTAATCGAACCCACCTCAGGTAACACGGGTATTGCATTGGCATTTGTGGCTGCATCAAGAGGCTACAAACTTACGCTAACCATGCCAAACACCATGAGCCTTGAGCGTCGTAAGTTGTTAAAAGCACTAGGCGCTAATTTGGTACTGACCGAAGGTGCTAAGGGCATGAAAGGGGCAATTGAAAAGGCTAACGAGATCCAAGCTAGCAACCCTGAAAAGTACATTTTACTGCAGCAGTTTGAAAACCCAGCGAACCCGAAAATTCACTTCGAAACCACAGGTCCTGAGATCCATGATGCCCTAGACGGTAAGATTGATTATTTCGTTGCCGGTGTGGGTACTGGTGGTACTATCACAGGGGTATCACGCTATCTGAAAAACGAAAAAGGTCTTGCGGTTAAATCTATTGCCGTAGAGCCAACCGACTCACCGGTAATTACTCAAACGCTTAACGGTGAAGAAGTGAAACCCGGCCCACATAAAATTCAAGGTATCGGTGCCGGCTTTATTCCTGGCAACCTCGACCTAGAGTTAATCGATGGTACTGAGCTAGTTTCTAACGAAGACGCCATTGCCATGGCTCACCAGTTAATGAAAGATGAAGGTATCTTAGTGGGTATTTCTTCAGGAGCAGCCTTGGTTGCTGCTAAGCGCATTGCAGAAAAACCTGAAAATGTTGATAAAAACATTGTGGTTATTTTACCGAGTGCCGCTGAGCGTTACCTAACTAGCCCGCTGTTTGCAGACATGTTCTCTGAACAGGAGCTGGTTCAGTAAGCACAGTTAACACGACCATATTCAGGGAGCAACAATGCTCCCTTTCTTTTACCTAGCTCTTTTATACTCCTACACTATACTCATTAGTAATCGAAATTAAAAAGTGCTGCCATGCGACTTTTTCTATTTATTGTTTTACTGCTTACTTCTCCCCCTACAATCGCCGAGAACCTCAATGTTGCTTATTACAAACAGGGCGAGTTTAAACTCGTTGAGGGTGAGCGTCATCAGGGTGGGTATTTGTATAACAAAAATGGCAAAAATCCACAGGTGCATTTGGTCACCTTAGACTGGCCGCCTTACATTGGAGAAGCATTGTGTAATAAGGGTTGGGCTTTTCAATTTGCCGTTGCGTTACTGACCGATCTCGATTATCAAGTGTTTGTGCAATTTCTGCCTTGGGCAAGAGCAGTTCGCGCCGTTGAAACAGGCAAAGCAGACATTTTGTTTCCAGAGTACTATATTGAAGACTCCGCCCCTTCTGACAATCATAAAAACAAGACTCGCCGTGAGCTGTTGGCTTTATCGAACGCCTTTCCGGGTGGGGAAATTGGCTTTCTTAAACGTCGCGGAGAAGCGGACCGTTTTGATGGTAATTTGAGCTCAGTAAAAAATGAGGTCATTGGTGTAGTCAGAGGGTATCAAAATACCCCTGAGTTCGATGCCATGATGGATAATGGTGAGTTTGTCATCGTTGAGGCGGTGGATGATCTGCAACTAGTAAAACTACTCGCTGGCAAGCGGGTTAACTTAGTGATTGGCGACCCTAAGGTACTTAAATTTACTGTAAACTACTCAAACCTGCCGCGCTCACAAAAAATCGACTTACTACGCAGTGTGGAAAACGTCGAGCCCGCCATCAAGTATAACCATCTATACTTCGTATTGAGTAAGAAAAAGCCTCACTGGCGAACACTGCTAAAAGACATCAATATGAATTTGTACAAGTTTGAAAACAGCGGAGAAACTCAACGTATGATAGAAATGGGCAGCAACGAATGCTTTTAAGTTAATACCAATACGCATTAATACTTGCTCAATTCGAGGGAGTAAATAGACCACTTAATTAAGCGACTTGATATAACGCTAAAAACGGCGGCTGCACCAGACATTGACGCGAACACTGGCACTTTGACTAGTTAATGCCGAGATACTTGTGCACTTGTACTGATAGACGCCAGTTCTTTGCTTTACAGTTGTCTATGGCCAGCTTAGTGGCCTTCGCTTTTTGACTAATAGGCTGCAAATAAACAAGTTTTGGCTCAACTCCGGTTTGCTCAAACAGCGCTTCAAGCTCTTCAATATGCTTTTGCATGGCCACTGGGTGTTTTATCTCATCGGCACGTTGCATAGCACTGGCTAACACTTTATAGCCGCCACGCATATTAATTTTCGGTGAAACCGTCACCCAAGTTTCTGCCGGAGCCAATATTTCGAAGGTGCCACTGGTTTCAATTTGTGTGGTATACCCTAATTGGTGTAAGCGCGTACACAGTGGCCTGAGGTCGAACATACAAGGCTCACCGCCGGTGATCACCACATGCTTGGCTTGATAGCCTTTTTGCTGAAATAAAGCGACTAACTCCTCGGTATCCGTGTTGGCCCACCATTCAGAATCGGCCTTTTTTTCTACCGTTTTGTCTAATGAAACAATGTAGGTGTCTTTACTTTCCCAGGTCTGCTTAGTATCACACCAAGAGCACCCAACTGGACAACCTTGCAAGCGCAAAAATATCGAAGGTGTCCCAGTAAAGCTTGCTTCACCCTGAATGGTTTCAAAAATTTCATTAACCTTGTACAAAACGGCCCCATAAACTCTGTAGATTTGTTGAAAAATAGCCTGCAAAAATTGTCATTTGCCCAGCGGCCGTGTAGTATATCGCGCCCTGAAGTAAACCTCTATCAAAATCGAGGCAAATCACCCATGAGCGAAAAAGTTGTCGTCATCTATTCCGGTGGAATGGATTCATACACCGTTTTAAACAAAGCAGTTAGAGCTGGTCATGAGGTCTTTGCGTTGTCGTTTAATTACGGCCAAAGACACGTAAAAGAATTGCAAGTTGCTGCTGATGTTTGCCAACAGTTAGGGGTAGCACATAAGGTAGTCGACATCTCTGCGATTAACCAGTTGCTTGGTGGCTCAAGTCTGACCGACGACATAGAAGTGCCAGAAGGCCACTATGAAGAAGAAAGCATGAAAAGCACCATCGTTCCTAACCGGAATATGATTTTGCTGTCGCTTGCGGTGGGTTATGCGGTGTCATTGAAAGCCAGTAAAGTGTTTTATGGCGCGCACTCCGGGGACCACGCCATTTACCCTGACTGCCGTCCAGAATTTGTAAAAAAGATGGATGATGTTTGTCGCATCGCCAATTATGATGCCGTTGAAATTGTTTCGCCTTATCTAAACAGCAGCAAAATAGACATTCTTGCAGATGGCTTGGCCATGGGCCTTGATTATAGCCACACTTGGACCTGCTACAATGGTCGTGAACGTGCGTGTGGTAAATGTGGCGCCTGCCAAGAACGCCTAGAGGCATTTAACTTAAATAATGCCAGCGATCCCTTACCTTATGAATAATAAAGGGCCTGATGGCCCTTTTTTGTTTGTGGTTACTGAGTCTATTTCACCGGTAAGGTAACGTCTGCAAACAGTTTGTCGACATCTTCTTGGTTACGCAGCAAACTCGCCCGCTCCACTACGTCTTTTGTTAGGTGCGGTGCAAAACGCTCAATGAAATCATACATATAGCCCCGTAAGAAACTGCCTTTTCTAAAGCCAATTTTGGTCGTACTGGCCTCAAACAAATGACTTGCGTCGATACACACCAAATCATTGTCGGTTTTGTCATCCAGAGCCATTGAGGCTAGCACCCCAACTCCCAAGCCTAATCTGACATAGGTTTTAATGACGTCAGCGTCTGTTGCGGTAAATACGATATGTGGCTCTAAGCCATGGGCATTAAACGCTTTATCTAATTCAGAGCGCCCGGTAAAGCCAAACACGTAGGTAATGAGCGGGTATTTCGCCACATGTTGTACGGTGAGTGCCTTGCCTTTTTGCGCCAACGGATGATCTTTGGCCACCACAATGCTGCGATTCCAGTGGTAGCAAGGCAGCATAACCAAGTCGCTGTATAGGTGTAAAGCCTCTGTCGCAATAGCAAAATCAGCATCTCCTTTTGCCGCCGCATCTGAGATCTGTTGCGGTGTGCCTTGATGCATATGCAGAGAAACCGCTGGATACTTATTCATAAAGCCTTGAATGACAGGCGGTAAGGCATATCGTGCTTGGGTATGCGTGGTGGCAATATTGAGCTTACCCTGATCTGGCAAGGTATGTTCGTTTGCAACCGCCTTGATCCCCTCCACTTTCGATAAGATCTCTCTAGCAATATTGATGATTTCGTTGCCGGCACCGGTGACATGAGTTAGGTGCTTACCACTGCGACCAAAAATCTGTACGCCAAGCTCATCCTCTAACATGCGAACTTGTTTAGATATTCCTGGTTGAGAAGTGTATAAACTTTCTGCGGTCGCCGAGACATTGAGGTTGTGGTTTAACACTTCGACGATATATCTTAATTGTTGTAATTTCATATTGCTATTATTCTTATGATCTCTCAATACCGAGTTCACAGCTTTCGCCATCGCACCAGGTACAACCCATCAAGTACATTAATTAAAAAACACTTGCTGACCCTATAAAACTCTTAGTAGGCTAGCACATATCTGTGTAATGAGGTAGCGGCCATGGGCGCTTTAGCAGCAAATTTCACCCTATTCTCAGGGCTAGCTGTACCATTTTCTTAGCCGCACAAGTACAGCCAATCTGTTTCCTGCTGGGCCATAAACGCCCAACTGACACACTAATCTTTAAAATTAACCTCCTTGGGCAGCTTCAGCTATACTAAAAAATAATGAGTTATTTATCTTTTTTACAGGTAATGGTCCTAAACCTGTTCAGAAAGTATTGAATTCATGTAAGATAAAAACATGATACCGGTGGTTACATGAAAGAGATTTCAGTATGTTTGTTTCTATTATAATAATATTGATTGTTGCATTAATCGTTATTGCCGTTTGGGTAAGTGCGATTCAACAACATAAAGAGAAACAAGAAGCAGAGCGACGTAAAGAGCTGGCAAAACAAAAGCGCATCATTGAAGAAGCTGAAGACGTTATTATGAACAGTAGTAATATTCCCATGTCTGAAGCGATTATTCGTATTATTCAGCGTCGCGTACATGATGCCTTGGCAGTGATGGTAGAGCTATCGCCTACTTCAAGAGAGTTAAAAAGCCGGCTTAATGAGTCACAAGAGCGTTTGAACAACGCCCCTGAAAACACCTCTGAAGCCGACAGTTTATCTTTACCAGACAACGACAAGCAGATTGTTGCTTTAGTACAAGGCATAAAGAAGTTAAGACACTTGTTGCGCTCAGAGCACAGCAAAGGCAAAGTCGACACGCAGTTGTTTGTCAGTGAAGATCGTAAGTTAGAACGCTTTCAGCTGAAAATTAATGTCGAAAGCCAGATTAAACGAGGTGTTTCGGCACGCACTGCCAATATGGTTGGTTCTGCAAGACAGTACTTTGAGAAAGCTTACGCCACTATCTGCTCGGTTTCGCATACCGATGACTACGTAAAAGAAAGAAAAGCACTATTAGAGAACTACCTCGAGGAGATCAGTACCGAGTTACGAGCCTCTAATGCCTCTGCGGTGAAGAAAAAAGCAGAACAAGAACAAGACGACCTCGATGTCTTGTTCGCGCCGAAAAAGAAATGGTAAACCATTGGCTGGGTATTGCACCCAGCCACACTTTCCTAGCCTGACACGGCAAATTTCACTACAAATAACAGCGTTAAAACCCACACGCTTATACTGATCTCATTGGCTTTGTTACACACCAATTTAACCGCGGTGTAGGAAATAAACCCTAACGCAATACCATGGGCTATTGAGAAGGTTAAAGGCGTCATTAACAACACCACACTCACAGGAATGGCGTCGCTCATTTCATCCCAGTTTATCAGCTTGAGGTTTTGTAACATCAGTACTGCGACATACAGTATCGCTCCGGCAGTAGCATAAGCAGGTACCATTTGCGCCAATGGTGCAAAGAACATCATCAGTAAAAAGCACATGCCAACCACCACAGAGGTTAGCCCGGTTCTGCCACCAACAGACACCCCAGATACCGACTCAATGTATGAAGTTGTGGTTGAAGTACCGAGCACAGAGCCTGCGATGGTGGCGCTGCTGTCAGCTGACAATGCACGCCCCAACCTTGGCATACGACCATGCTCATCGGAGATGCCAGCTTTTTGTGTCACGGCCACTAAAGTGCCACTGGTATCAAAAAGGTCTACAAACAAAAAAGCAAACACGACACTCAACATGGACAGCTCAAAAATACCGTTTAAATCAAGTTGCATGTAGGTTGGTGCTATACTCGGTGGCATATCCACCACACCTTGGTAATCGACAAGACCCAAATACCAAGCCACCGCGGTCACCATTAAAATGCTAATAAGTACCCCACTTTTCACTTCTCTGTACATCAATGCCGCTATCACAAAGAAACTGGCAATGGCCAGCAAAGGGCCCGGAGAAGTAATCTCACCAAGTTGCACTAATGTTGCTGGGCTGGCTACTACTATCTCTGCATTTTTTAGTGCAATAAGGGCTAAGAAAGCCCCTATGCCGGCGGCAATTGCCCGCTTCAATACCAATGGAATGGCTTGGATCACCCATTCACGTACTTTAAAGACACTCAGCAGTAAAAATAGGCACCCTGACATAAACACTGCGCCTAATGCACTTTGCCAAGTGTAGCCCATCCCCAATACCACACCATAGGTAAAGAATGCGTTTAAGCCCATACCTGGTGCCAGTGCGATGGGGTAATTTGCCCAAAACCCCATGATAAAACAACCTATGGCCGCAGCGATGCAGGTTGCCACAAACGCGGCTCCGTGATCCATCCCGGCTTCTGCTAACATCGCAGGGTTTACGAAGACGATATACACCATAGTGACGAAGGTAGTTAAGCCGGCAATCACTTCCGTTTTTGCTGAAGTGTGCATGGCGTGTAAAGAAAATAAGCGTTCGAGCATGATTAATATATAATATAAGGAAACAAGTGCTTGGATTTTAACACGAATCACTTTAAAACTCGGACAAAATAGTTAAAATTCAGCTACACTCTGCTTATAGATAAAATGGCGACGACAGATATGGATCAAAACAACAGTGACAACTCAGCTAATCATGATTTAGAACAGCAACTGCTGAATGTGCTGGAGTTTGTGACTTCGCCATTAAAGTCAGACGTTAAGTTTCCAGATTTAGATGACAACAGCCAAGCAGTAAAAAAAGGCCTTTACTACCTTAAAGAAAAGTCATTCCCGTTGGCGGCTAAGTGGCTCAGGCTCGCTGCCATGTCTGGCGATCTAAAAGCCCA
Source organism: Pseudoalteromonas 'SMAR' (assembly GCF_048515945.1). Classification (NCBI taxonomy): domain Bacteria; kingdom Pseudomonadati; phylum Pseudomonadota; class Gammaproteobacteria; order Alteromonadales; family Pseudoalteromonadaceae; genus Pseudoalteromonas; species Pseudoalteromonas 'SMAR'. The sequence continues at coordinate 2,952 of NZ_JBLWMW010000053.1, read as the reverse complement.
GTTTTTCTTAGGTTTATTGTTTATGAAAGGCCAAGGCGTGCCACCTAGTCCTTTTCATGCCGCCGCTTGGCTCTCACTTGCCAGTAGCCAAGGCCATAAAGGCGCGGAGCAAATCCTGATGGATGTCAGGCGCTTTCTCACCACCAAGCGCTTTCGTGATGCTCAGTGTTATGCTGCAACCTTGTATGAGCAAATCCATCAATTACAACATTCTATTTAACGCTACTTAAACGCTCACTTCTGCGCCTCTAGCCATTCTTTATGGCTTAGTCCAATGCGCTTAATAATAAGCGTTTAAGCCAGTATGTGCAGTAGCCAAAAAACCTTTTGCAATAACATGCTTTAAGTGAGGTTATCTAAGGGCTGCAAACGTCAATTTACCTTTCTTACCTGCTACTGGTATTAAGCCAGTATGGCGATACTAACTACTGTATGTGTCACCCTGCTACCATACAGTAGTACTGTATATTTACACTGGATGCTGCCTCAGCAAAGTGCGTTTATTTATTTCCCCATCACATTGGCCTCTTAACTGAAAAACATAACCAATTGATTTTGATGAACTTTAATGTTCTTTTTTTATTCTACAGCAATAATTGTCTAAAAAAATAGCAATTATCGCTTGCTTTCAACACCTGTATAAACTACTGTATACACATACTGTATAGATAACCAGTGAGATGATTATGTTACAAGCAAATACCTATCTAACACCAGTGAAGCCAACACCAAAAGCACTCGATAACCATCTTGATGTTGTGGTTGAAGATGAGATCGTTGCCAGCCTTGAGCTAATGAAAGTGCTACATAAGTGTCAAAACAAAGAGGGCTGGACCTTGCTTGTGGCACCCGACAACGTACCCAACAAATCTTTACTTGAAAGTACGTCAATCGATGTCGGCAAATTACTGATAATCAGAAAAAAGCACATCTATGATTTACAGTACGTATTGAACAGCGCTATTGGCAATGGCAACTTTGCTGCGGTAGTGTTGTGGACTGACATTGCCAACACTGACATGCTAGCGCAAATGAACTTGCCACAAACCGAAGTCAGCATACATTGTTTCCAAAGTGCTTAACACGGTACAATAACGGCATCCATCAGTAATGATTAAAAGCGTATGCTCTGTTATTGCAATTCTGAACTGGCATTTTCGCAGTGTTGCGAGCCAATTATTAACGGCCAAATTCTGGCCCCAACACCTGAAGCCTTAATGCGCTCTAGGTACAGCGCTTATTGTATTGGTCATGCTGACTACATCCACCGTAGTTATGCTAATAACAAACAAGCAGAAAACAGCATCACAGATATTGCTGCTTTTGCCGGGCATTGTGAGTTTATACGCTTAGAGGTGCTCGATAGTGTCATCAGTAAGGATACTGGCGAGGTTGAGTTCAAAGCCCATTATCTTGCCGATAATTGCCATCACACTTTGCATGAACGCTCAAACTTTATCGTAGAAAATGAGCAATGGCGTTATTTAGATGGTTTCCTTTTCGACACCCCAATAATCAAGCTGGGACGCAACGATCCTTGCCCGTGCGGCAGTCAAAAGAAATATAAAAAATGCCATGGTAAATAACCTAGTTACTTCGAAAGTGGCTGAAGATAAACACGAATAAAGAAATGCGAACCATCCACCATGGGTATTGCAAGAATCTGACTAAGTTATCTCGTAGTGGGTTATGAAGCTTGAATGCAGGCGGGGCTGTCGAGGAGAGAGTGTGGCCTCAAGTATGGTTAGCAACGGCTGTATTAGCCTATTGCAGATCTACACCTAGCCATGCTGCTGCAACTTTAAGAAATTTGCTTTATTCAATTGCTCTATCTAAAGTTGATAAGCGTGTCGCAACATAGTTCCTGTGCCTTGATACCGTCAAACCCCTTGCGCCTTTGAAGACTTAGAAAAACTTTTGCCCTATGCCCTAGTTGTTCTGAGAATAAAAACCTTTACACCAATAGCGTCGCATAGGCTCCGGTCCATTAAGCGAGTAGCAATGCGGATTTGGTATTAAGCCGTAGCCTTAAGCATACTTTGCATGTCTCCAGCAGCAAGCTGATCATAAAAACCGGCTGCATCCATTGGTTTATCGGTAACCAAGTCAAGCTTGCCCTGCGCTTTGGCTAAGCGCTGTTTTACTGCCGGTTCTAAGTTTTCCACCACTTCAAGCGGAACATGTTTTTTATCATTTCTCGCGGCTAAAGGCTCGGGATTAAGACACTCTTTCAGTCGCAGTGAGGTCAGCGCCCCGCTTGCTACCAACAGAGCATTATCTTGACCGATTAACATGTCGAACTGAGCTGGGGCAAGCGGTTTTTGCGGCCCAACTTGAAGCTCTTTTTTTAGCGCTTCTTCAGAGCGGTCTGCTTGTTGCTGCTGCGATTTTGGTAAATGAAACTGGCTAAAATCTAACGCATCATGGGATAGCATTGATAACAGCATGGCAAAATCAGCCGAACGCGTTTCATGAATACTGATGTTTAACGCTGAGCCTAATTGCGATTCACTGATTAAAACGCCATCAATTTGCATGTATTCCAACCATTTCTTTTGTTGTTTGGATTTTTATCGGCATTTTTGACAAAAACTTTAGCTGTTTTCTTTACTTCAAAAAAAACTTTGTTATTATCACCGCCGTTGTTTTGGAGGGGTTCCCGAGCGGCCAAAGGGATCAGACTGTAAATCTGACGGCTCTGCCTTCGCTGGTTCGAATCCAGCTCCCTCCACCATAACAACTAAGTTACAATACGAAAATTCGGAGGGGTTCCCGAGCGGCCAAAGGGATCAGACTGTAAATCTGACGGCTCTGCCTTCGCTGGTTCGAATCCAGCTCCCTCCACCACTTTTCCATTGTAGCGCTTTAAAAAGATAATTCCGGAGGGGTTCCCGAGTGGCCAAAGGGATCAGACTGTAAATCTGACGGCTCTGCCTTCGCTGGTTCGAATCC
>NZ_JBLWMW010000052.1:0-18860 GCF_048515945.1 Pseudoalteromonas 'SMAR' | reverse complement strand
AAGTACTTGCAACAAATGGTGATACTCACCTAGGTGGTGAAGACTTCGATAACCGCGTTATCAACTACCTTGTTGAAGAGTTTAAGAAAGACCAAGGCATTGACCTGAAGACAGATCCACTGGCGATGCAGCGTGTTAAAGAAGCAGCTGAAAAAGCGAAAATCGAGCTTTCATCAGCACAGCAAACTGAGGTAAACCTACCTTATGTTACTGCTGACGCTACAGGTCCTAAGCACATGAACGTTAAACTGACTCGCGCTAAGCTTGAGTCATTGGTAGAAGACCTAGTGTCTAAATCTATCGAACCACTAAAACGTGCACTGGCTGACTCAGACCTGTCTGTGAACGACGTTAACGACATCATTCTTGTCGGTGGTCAAACACGTATGCCACTAGTACAGAAAACAGTTGCTGAGTTCTTTGGTAAAGAGCCACGTAAAGACGTTAACCCGGATGAAGCAGTAGCAGTAGGTGCTGCAGTTCAAGGTGGTGTACTTGCAGGTGACGTAAAAGACGTTCTACTACTAGACGTATGTCCGCTATCTCTTGGTATCGAGACCATGGGTCAAGTGATGACGGCACTGATTGAGAAAAACACGACTATCCCAACTAAGAAGTCGCAAACGTTCTCAACAGCAGAAGACAACCAGTCTGCAGTAACTATCCATGTATTGCAGGGTGAGCGTAAGCGTTCGGCAGACAACAAGTCGCTAGGTCAATTTAACCTAGAAGGCATTCGTCCAGCTCAGCGTGGTGTACCACAAATCGAAGTAACCTTCGACGTCGATGCTGATGGTATCCTACACGTATCTGCGAAAGATAAAGATACAGGTAAAGAGCAAAAGATCACTATCCAAGCTTCTTCTGGTCTAAGCGACGACGAAGTAGAGAAAATGGTACGTGATGCAGAAGCCAACGCGGAAGAAGACAAGAAGTTTGAAGAGCTAGTTGGCGCTCGTAACCAAGCGGATGCACTAGTTCACGCAACGCGCAAGCAGGTTGAAGAAGCCGGTGATGACTTACCAGCTGACGACAAAACTGCCATTGAAGCAGCTTTAAACGAGCTTGAAACAGCAATTAAAGGCGACAGCAAAGAAGACATCGATGCTAAGACCCAAGCACTTGCTGAGAAGTCGCAAAAGCTAATGGAAATTGCGCAAGCGAAAGCACAAGCGCAACAAGCAGGCGGTGACGCAGGCGCGCAGCAAGAATCAGCGAAGCAAGACGACGACGTAGTGGATGCTGAATTCGAAGAAGTGAAAGACGACAAGAAGTAAGCTTGAGTCTTTGAGGAGGGCGCGCTGGCTGTAAGGCTTGTCGCGCCCTACGTGTTTATAAAAAACTCTATTTTGCGCGGGATAGTAATGGCAATCGGCATCAAGACTTGCTCTATTTGAGGGAATAAATAAGTAAGTTGGTATTGCAGTGGCTACCCAGATTTAAGCGATAGAGTTTGTAGCAACAACCGTTGCCATAAAAGAGTAGTGTGATAAAAATGTCTAAACCTGACTATTATGAAGTATTAGGTGTTTCTAGAGACGCCAGTGAACGTGACATTAAAAAGGCGTACAAACGCCTTGCTATGAAGTATCACCCTGACCGTACCGCTGGTAACGCCGATCTCGAAGCGAAATTCAAAGAAGTAAAAGAAGCTTACGAGATATTGACTGATAGTCAAAAACGCCAGATGTATGATCAATACGGCCATGCAGCTTTCGAACAAGGTGGTGGTGCAGGTCATGGTGGATTTGGCGGTGCCGGCGACTTTGGTGATATCTTTGGGGACGTATTCGGTGATATCTTTGGTGGCGGCGGTGGTCGTCGTCAATCGCGACAACAGCGCGGTTCCGATTTAAGATATAACCTTGAGCTAAGTCTTGAAGAGGCAGTACGCGGTAAAGAAGTGGACATCAAGGTGCCCACTTGGGTTAGCTGTGAGCCGTGCGATGGCAGTGGTGCCAAAGCTGGTTCGAAACCTAAAACCTGTACAACCTGTCATGGTGCTGGCCAAGTGCAAATGCGCCAAGGCTTTTTTGCAGTACAACAAACGTGTCCAACCTGTCAGGGCACAGGCCAAGTGATTTCCGATCCCTGTAATAGCTGTCATGGTCAGGGCCGCGTAGAAAAGACTAAGACACTGAATGTTAAGATCCCAGCGGGTGTGGATACCGGAGACCGAGTAAGACTATCGGGCGAAGGGGAAGCAGGAATGCACGGTGCCCCAGCCGGTGACTTGTACGTGCAAGTGGCGGTGAAAGAGCACCCCATTTTTGTTCGCGATGGCAACAATTTATACTGTGAGGTTCCGATCAGCTTCACTACCGCAGCACTGGGTGGTGAGATTGAAGTACCGACCTTAGACGGCCGTGCGAAATTGAAGATCCCAGCTGAGAGCCAGACAGGTAAAATGTTCCGCATGCGTGGTAAAGGGGTTAAGTCGGTGCGCAGTGGCGCGGTAGGCGACTTAATTTGTAAGGTTGTTATCGAGACACCGGTTAACCTTAACGAACGTCAAAAAGAGCTTTTACACGAGCTTGAAGAGTCGATGGGCGATAACAATGGTAAAAACCGTCCGAAAGCACAAGGCTTTTTCGATGGTGTGAAGAAATTCTTTGACGATCTAACCAAGTAGTTTTGCTAACTAGCAAATGAAAAGCCCGCACAGCTGTGCGGGCTTTTTTATTGCACCACTAATTCACCACTAAGATATGTTCGGGTGTTTCTCCGCAGTAACATAGCGTTTCATTGGTTACGCGGTTATGGGGCTTGGTCGCGTCATCCGTGTTCAAGCGATAGCATTTACTGTCGCATACTTGTCCAATACGCCAATCCTGATATTCTTGGCAAAGGAGTGCTATGCCCATATACAGTGCAATAAGACATGTGGCATATCTTAACACTTGCATAGTCTGGTTACTCACCTTGATAGTCAATGGTTTATGCCAGCACGACCTACGGCCGTTGTGCTAACATAATGATAGTAATAGCAATTCGCAACGGTTCGCGCTTGAGTCGTTAGCAGCTCGGTTCTACAAAAGGTAATGGCTGCTGGTAACCTTAGGCGGTTAACCAAGCGAATTACACTAAGTATAGTGCAGATTGTCACTCTCGAATAAAAACACCTTGGCGATTTTTACTATTGTGTTATCAAACACGTTTGCTATTACTATGACACTATAGCAACCACAGACAACCATCTTTTCTAACACTTAGGTATTGAATATGACGCCGGCAATCAAGGCACTGAAAAAGGCACGAGTGGAATTTGAAGTGTTACAATTTAGCCACGACCCAAACGACAATGACTTTGCTAACGAGGCGGTAAACAAGTTGGGTTTAGCGCAGCAACAAGTGTTTAAAACCTTGCTATTAAGCGTCGATGGCAATCTGCATGTGGCCATTTCTCCTGCCACAAAACAGGTTGACCTGAAAGCCTTTGCGAAAGCCTGTGGCGGTAAAAAGGCACAGTTAGCCGAGCAGTCATTGGCAGAGAAATCGAGCGGTTATGTGATTGGTGGTATCAGCCCTTTTGGGCAAAAAAAGCGCCTACCTACTTGGGTGCATGCCAGTGCCTTCGAGTATCAAAAAGTCTATGTCAGTGCCGGTAGAAGAGGCCTAGAAGTGGCCGTACCCCCTGAAATCTTTGAGCAACTGTGTGACGCTAAGCGCAGCCATTTTTAACCGCCACCCCCAAACAAAGCAATCAAGGGGCTAAACTGCACTGCCAATAACCCTTTTGGCGTTATTTTTCTGCCCGTTTGTAGGCAAAAAATCAGATTCAGCGTACAGCTGTAAGCCATTAATTTTCCAGTTATTTATATGAAATCGACGCTAATACAGTAAAAAAGGCGTTAAAAAGTTAAATAGAGTAATTGATCTAAACGAATTTTTATGCCGTAATGTAAGTATATTTATCTGGTCGGATGAGTTTACTATGAGCTTAAGAACGAATTTACGAAAAATCCTCCCTAGCATTTCAACCACAGAGCAAGAGGCACTCGATGCCGGTGATGTTTGGCTTGAGGGATCTATTTATCAAGGCAAACCAGACTTTACTGCGCTAAGAGCAGTGCCGGAAGCCAAATTAAGTGCTGAAGAGCAGGCGTTTCTTGAAGGCCCGGTAAAAGAATTAATGGGCATGATTGACGATTCAGAAATTCAAAATGGTAAGCATTTACCAGAGCATATTTTAGAATTTTTGAAAAAAGAACGCTTCTTTTCTTTGATCATTCCTAAAGAGTACGGTGGTTTAGAGTTTAGCCCTTACGCTAACTCAACCATCGTTGGTACCATCGCAACAAAATCATCAGCGGTGGCAGTAACGGTTATGGTTCCTAACTCGTTAGGTCCAGGCGAGCTGTTATTGCACTATGGTACCAAAGAGCAACAAGCGCATTACTTACCTCGCCTTGCCAACGGTCGTGATATTCCATGTTTTGCATTAACTAGCCCAGAAGCCGGTTCTGATGCTGGCGGTATTCCAGACCAAGGTATTGTTAAGAAAGGCACCTTCAATGGTGAAGAGGTCTTGGGTCTTGAGATCACTTGGGACAAGCGTTATATCACGCTAGCACCAATTGCCACTGTGCTTGGTTTAGCCTTTAAAGTGTTTGACCCAGAAGGGTTATTGGGCGGTAAAAAAGAGCTAGGTATCACTTGTGCCCTTATCCCGCATGACCACCCAGGTGTGCGACTCGGTAACCGTCACGACCCTATGGGTGTGCGTTTTTACAATGGTACTACTCGCGGTGAAAAAGTATTTATTCCGATGGAGTTTATCATCGGTGGCCAGAAGAACATCGGTCGTGGTTGGCAGATGCTAGTAAGCTGCTTAGGCGCTGGCCGCGGTATTTCTCTTCCTGCACTCGGTGTATCAACCAGCCAAGTAGCACTAAAATCGGCATCAGAATACGCTGCTGTGCGTGAGCAATTTGGTTTATCTATTGGTCAATTTGAAGGCATTCAAGAGAAACTAGCAGATATCGCTGGTAAAACCTACATGCAGGAAGCCATGCGAGTGTTAACCACTGAAGGTTTAGGCATGGGCTTTAAACCTTCTGTGGTAACGGCGATTGCCAAGTACCACATGACAGAGACTGGCCGTGACGTACTCGACTCAGCGATGGACATTCTTGCGGGTAAAGCGATTCAAAATGGTCCACAAAATACCTTAGCAAGTGGTTATGTTGCGCAGCCGATTGCCATTACGGTGGAGGGGGCCAACATTCTGACTCGCAACCTAATGATTTTCGGTCAAGGTGTGATGCGTTGTCACCCGTACCTGCAGTCTATGGTTGAGTCTATCCACAGTGAAGAGAAAAATGCCGACAGCCAGTTCCGCGGTATCCTGACCAAAACGGTAGGTTACAGTGTTGCCAATAGCTTAAGAGCATTTAAATACGGCTTAATGCCATTTACTGCCGAAGCGAAGTCATCACTACCAGAAGTGCGTGCTTATGAAAAAGCAGCACACCGCTTAGCGGCAAAACTTGCTGTTTACGCTGACTTCTCGCTATTGGTTTTAGGAGGCAAGCTGAAGCAGGCAGAAATGTTGTCAGCGCGTTTAGGTGATGTAATGAGTCATTTATACGCGGCCATGGCATCGATTAAGTATTATGAGCAAAAAGTAGCGGTAGCTCAGCGCGAACAAGCTGCGCCTTATTTCCACTACGCCACTCGTCATGCTTTAACCTGTGCCGAAGAAGCCTTGCATAAATTCTTGGATAACTTCCCGGCCAGTGGTGCACGTCGCTTTATGCGCACCATCACGTTACAGTTTAGTGGTAAGCAAATGCCGAAGATCAATGATGATATGGTGCGTGAGCTGGCTGCGGCAGCACAAATGGATACGCCATTTAAAGCGCAGTTAACTCACCTTGTGAAGCCAACAGCAGGTGACGGTCATGACATCAATGAGCAAGCTTACAAAGCCAAGATGGGTTGCTTAGAGCTACTGACTAAGGTTAAGCGCGCCATTCGTAAGCGTGAAGTGCAACCAGGTGTGAGATTTGAGCAAACGCTAGACAACGCACTTGTGGCTAACCTTATCACTGAAGAAGAGTATGCCAAGTTAGTTGACTACAACCGCAAACGTGAAAAAGCTATCCGAGTGGACGAGTTTGATTTTGATATGAATCTACTTACCGAAGAGACGGCGAAAGAAACGTTCAAGCAGGCAGTTAACAACTAAGCATTGCCCTTTTTAGCGGAAAACGTAATAGCTCTTAACCGTTTGGTTAAGGGCTTTTTCATGTTAGGTAATGATAATAAATACAGCTATAATGTTGAAACCACAGTGGATCTGTTTGCTTACTGGCTGAGTGGTTAAAGAGATACGCTGTACAGTATAATTAAATAGGTGTATCACATTGAAAATTGACATTCCCACTCAGGTGATCTCTGCGCCAATCGCTGAACAACAAGAGCAACAACTGTGGAGTGGTTGTGGCGACATGTTGTTTATTGATCATGACGCTGGCAGATTAGCCATAAAACGCACCCAGGTGCCCAGTCACATTGAACATCGCCGCATTGCGCAATCAACTCAGGCGTTGCAACGTAAAGCAAAATCCTATGTGGTAGAGCGAAATTTCTATAAGTTCCATGCCATAGAGTTACTCCATCCCTGTAATACCGCCAATTACCTTGGTGAAGGCAAGCATGGCGACATCGACTACATGGTACTGCGCGACTTTTCAGCGCAAGGCTTTGTGCAAGTTGATTCCCCTTCACAGTCACAATTGCTCGCGGTGATAACTTGGTTGGCCAAGTTTCACGCGCACTTTTTGCAAAGCCCGGTAGAGCATGTGTGGTCACAGGGCAATTATTGGCATTTAGATACTCGCCCTGATGAGCTGCAGCGCATGGCGCCGGGGAGTATGAAAGAAGCCGCGCCGTTATTAGCCAAGCAAATTAAGCAAAGTCGCTGGCAAACCTGGTTACATGGCGATGCTAAATTAGCTAATTTTGCCTTTCATGGCGATGAAGTTTTAGGCTTTGATTTTCAGTATGTCGGTAAAGGGGTGGGGGTGGCCGACTTGATGTTGCTATTGACCTCGGTGCTCGATGAACACGAGCAATTAATGCACGCAGACGAATACTTAACCCTATATTTAGACACCTTGAGGTTGGAGTTACTTGGCAAAGTGGCGTCTCTTGATATTGCTGAGCTACTCAGTGAGTGGCGTGCTCTTTGGCCTGTGGTATGGGCTGATTTTTATCGCTTTTTATTGGGTTGGAAGCCAGATCACTTTAAAATTAATGACTACATGAAGTTTCAAGCAGAGCTGGCTTTAAAAGGAGTCTAAATGGGAGTGGCGTTGTTAAGCGCATTAAATTGGGCGGCATTTGATTTTTTTCGTAAACGTCTTGCAAGTCATTACAGTGCGGCCCAGATGTCAGTATTATTCAGCGTACTCGTATTGCCTGCCTATATAGTGTATTGGCTTACCACCAACCCCAGCTTGCCCAGTCAAGATTATCTCATTCCAGCACTGGCCAGTGGCGTATTAGCGGCCATTGGCAGTGTCAACTTTATTCAAGCGTTAGCGCTTGGCAGAATGGCCGTGGTATTGCCGCTATTGTCTATTACTCCGGCCTTAGCGGGGGTTTTTGCCTGGGTTTTGCTAAGTGAACCGCTAACACTGCTGCAATGGGGCCTCATAGGCGCCATTGTGGTGGCTTCATTTTTCCTTCAAGGCGGGCACTTTTCATTTCATGAGCCTGGTGCCAAGCAGGTGGCCATCACGTCTTTGTGTTGGGGCTTATGCATCGTGTTTGATAAACAAGCTCTGCAATTTAGTAGCTTGTCATTTCATGCCGGCTTCATCACGTTTATGGTGTTCTTTGTTAACTTGGTGGTGTTAAGACCTAAGTTAAGAGGATTACAGTTACGTCGTCATGGCCTCACTTGGCTGGTTTCGGCAGCGGTGTTTGCTGCCGCCGTGATTTTGCAAATGCAGGCACTAAGTACAGTACAACCTGGTTTAGTGGAAGGGTTAAAGCGTGCCATTGGCATTGTTAGCGCCAGTTTGCTCGGGGTTTGGTGTTTTAAAGAAGCCATGCGGCCTCGAGAGTGGCAAATGATCAGCGTCATTTTAGTGTGCAGTGTGGTATTGGCACTGAGCTAAGAAGTAAGCTCAGTGCCTTAAGCGCTCTAGTTACAGGCCGCTCCCTTACGCCAAACGTTAGAGAAGACATCGGGCTCAGCGCCACGTGACCAATGGATGGCACTGTATTCAAATCCTTGGTATGCCACTTTATCGCCTACCACATAGTGTGTGGTCGCATCCCAGTTGGCAACGCCACTGCAGCCACCGGATTGTTCTGATACGGTTATTTGCTGCGTAGCCGTATTACTGCGGTTGTTCTCATCACTGACGGTTAAACTCACCTGGTAAGTCCCTGCGGCACTGTAGCTATGTGTAGGGTTTGCTTGGTTACTGCTGGTGCCATCACCAAATTGCCACGTGTAGTTGCCTCTACTTGATTGATTAGTGAAAGATACCGTTAAGCCATCGGTGCTGTAACTGAAATTTGCGATTGGTTCAGAGGGCTCGCCATTACAGCCATTGGCGTTTAGGTAATCGACCGCCGCTTTGGCTTGAACAATACCATAACCATAGGAGGTATCACGGCCCGCTTGGCCTTTGTCTTTGGCGGTGGTGTTTAACACTTGGCGAATACGCTCTGCGCTACATTGTGGAAACTGCCCCCACACTAACGCGGCGACACCAGAAACATGGGGTGTGGCCATAGAGGTACCACTGATACTGCGGTAGCCATTGTTATTCCAGGTGGAGTTAACGTTCACCCCAGGGCCGGCAATTTCAACTTGACTATTATATTGAGAAAACGACGCTTTGCTCTCGGAGCTATTGACCGCAGCAACTGAGACGACAGCATCGTAAGAGGCTGGGTAACTGAGGGAGCTATTGCCAGCGTTTCCTGCTGCGGCAATGTGCAACATGCCACTTTGATAACTCTGACTAAAGGCATTACGCTCGGCGATGGAGCTACCACTACCACCGAGACTCATGCTGGTGATATTTGCCCCGGCTTGCTGGCACTGCTCAATGGCTTTAATCAGATCTGAGCCGTAAGCCCAGCTTCCCTGATCGTTAAACACCTTAACAATGTGCAGACCCAGTTGACCTGATGGGTTAACTCCAACCACCCCAGTGTTATTACCTCCAAGAGCGGCGATAGTACCGGCAACATGGGTGCCGTGGCCATTGCCATCGTTACTCCAAACGCCGGTATTATGGCTGCCATAGCCATCGTCTCCTGTGATCCCCGTATTGGGTAGATCAGGGTGACCTAGGGTATAGCCGGTGTCCATAATGCACACTTTGCTATTGCCGCTGGCGCTGTCGGAGAGTTGATCCGCTTGCACCATGCTAATGCCATAAGGAGTGGTTTCTGCTTGCGGCTCGATAGCCCAAGGGGTAATGGCAGGTAAATAGCGCTTGGGATCACGCTCTACCGTGGCGACACTTGGGTTAGACTTTAATGCCGCGATTTGCTCATCTGACGCGTGTGCGACATAGGCATTAATGCTGGGCAAAGCTTCAACGTCGCTAGTGCCCATCACGCTGTAGGCTTGTTGCCTTAATGCTTGGGTTTTAAATTGCGCCAAAGCCTGTGCGCTGACTTGCACCGGTTGCGCTGTTGGCATCGCTTGTTTTTGCAAGGTAACGATCACGCGTTGATCTGCTTGCGCCATAGCGAGATTAGCAACAATGCTCGCACTGATGGTGGATAGGGCAATTGCTTTAGTTAAATACTGTTTTTTCATTTTTTCACCTTTACATGTTGTTTACCTTTGTAACTAAAGCAGGTAATGATAGCGCTGTCAACGGCACGTTAGTAAGACAAACTTGGTTTGCATAGTTAAGTTATAAAGAGTGAATTATGAGCTTATACGTAGCCCTAGGTGATAAATTAAGCAGAGCTAATGCACTTCATTGCGTATTATTGATTCATTTATATCTTTGATGGTGAAGCGGTTGTTATTGTTAATGTAACGTAAAAAGTCCAGGTGTTTTGGAAAGTTGCCATGTAAGGCTTCATAGAGTGGCCAGTACTGCTCTTGCAGTGGCCTAAAAATAGCCAGCCTATGCAAACCAATCTCGCTCTGATTTAAGTGAAAGGCGCGCAGTTGCACTAGGGCATAGGCACCGAGGAGCACGTGGCCTCCCATAGAAACATCCAATTGCTTGGCTATTGGGGAGTCCCAGTTAACACCACCCACCGTGATAGTGCGATCAAGCTCAAGAGCTGCCTGTAGTGCACCATAGGCCATAGGATCGTTGGCTGCCCAAACGATGGTTAATTCCGGCGCCCGAGTTAACCAAGCTTTGGTGATGCGATAAGCATCTTGCTGTGACCAATGACTGTTTACTTGCGCAAGCAGCTGTAGATGCGCATGCTTACTGATAAAAGCATTCATGCCTTTTTGTCTGTCGAGTGCTGCTGGTGTGGCAACATCGCCTAACAAAGCCAATACCCCTTGTTCGGCCTTAGTTGCAGAGGCTTTTTTGCTAAGCTCAGCCATTAGGGTAAAGCCGGCTTGGAAATTGTCAGGGACAATACTGCCGAGCACTTGGTAGCCAGCCTGATGTAACTTGGCGTTTTGCTCAGCAGATGGGCCGTTAAGCAAAAACAACAGTTTTTTATTATTGGCCTTTTCCTTAAGTAACAGCGGGATCACACTGGCTTTTTCATTAACTACCACAAGATAATCGGAGTCACCGTTTAGTGCGGCTTTAACCAATGACTTCATTAAAATATGATTACGTTTTGCGTATTTAATCGATAGCTGAATGTTTAAATCGGCTGCGGCCGTTTCCATGACCTTGCTCACGTTTGACCAAAAGTGGCCAGTAACATTATCACCCTCATGCCCTGGATTGATAAACGCAACCGCGATAGGGCTCGCTAGGCTAATTCCAGATAGCAATAATGCACTAACAAATATGATAATTTTAAGCATAGATTCGATTTTTAACTTCAGACATTACCAGTGTAGACCCAAGTGTTCAGGCTGCGCGAATTATGCAGTATAATGGCGTTTCAATCTTTGGGGGTAAAATGAGATATATCGCAGTATTGTTAGTATTAATGTGTTCGCACATGGGGTTGGCCCAAGAGGGCAGTGAGCTAAATCAAACCATGAAAAAAATGGGCCACCAATATAAACTCGCGGTGAAATCCAGCTCAACCGAAGAGCTGCAAACCGCGCTGGTTAAAATGAAAACACTGGCTGAAAGTAGCAAAAACTTTCACTTTAAAGCGGATGTCGCTAAGCAGTCGCAGCAGGGCTTGGATAAGGTGATCAATACCATTGATTCAGCACTGAGTGATATTAATCAAGGGCAGCCAGATAAGGCCAGAGCACGAATTGCTAAAATTGATGAGTTACGTAAACACTATCACGAACTCCATGAGCCACCCAGCTTCTGGGAACTGTTATTTGGAAGCTAACGACAAAGCAAAGACAGTGCATTAACGCCACTGTCTTTGCTGCTCTCAACAACCGTAATCTTGCTTGAGCTTGCCTAGTATTACTTTCGGCTTTTCTTTCCTTGCACTGCTTTAAACCGCGGGTTGCTTTTACAAATGACAAAAACACGACCGCGGCGTTTTACCACTTGGCAGCCGGGTCTGGATTTCGCGCTTTTCAGTGAACTCAATACTTTCATGATGTTAGCCCTTTTTATACCAATTCGCTTAATTAAGTGGTCTATTTGAGGCAAGAAAATTCTGTCGATAACAAGGCGAAAATTTTGCTATTTAGTTGTTCTAAATAAGAAATTTTTAACGCAGTTAGCGTCGAATTTGCTCCCTCAAATTGAGCAAGTATTAATGCGGATTGGTATTACTGCTGAGGTTTTTAAACCGACGATTAAACTGCGCCACCCGTCCATCGCTGGCAACCAGTTTTTGTTTACCGGTATAAAATGGGTGTGATGCACTAGAAACATCAATAGGAACATAAGGATAGGTTTTACCATCGAGCTCAACGGTTCTGCTTGATTTGATGGTTGAGCCAACAATAAAGTATTTGTCTACCGCGGTGTCGTGAAAGGCCACCAAGCCGTAGTCAGGGTGAATATTGGGTTTCATAAAAGCTCCTAAAAAATGATATGTTACAATGTATCAATTAGATCCATAATATATAGTAGATAACAACGATTCTCAATTACTTTTTCTGCTTTGATACTTCAGGCGCAATTGTTAGGAACAAAATGGGGAAATTACCAAGAATAGCGGCGGATTATTGAGCGCTTGCCAGCAAAACTGAACGCATCTTGAGCAATCGAGCACAAGAGACTTACTTTAGTCAAATTTGCCTGTTATAACTAGTAATGAAGGGTAGTACAAAGCGACGGCAAACTCGCAGTTAACCTAATGGACAAATTTTGACGACACCCATGCGGTTGTGCAGGTGGCCTCATTATAATAACAATATATCGAGCATTTATTATGGATAAACAAGCAGAGTTAGATAACTCAATTTTGGCCAAATTACAAAGTAATGACGATAGTGCCTTGCAGCAGGAGCTGGACTCTCTGAGCTGCAATCACAGTGATATTGTAACCTTGCTAGCACAGTATCAAACCCTCAGTGAGCAAGACGACGAGTTATTCGATGCCTGGTACGACAGTTTGTGTCCTGATCAGCTTAAAGTGCTAAAGGCGTTTGAAATCATTCGCTCGCACTTAGAGCAGCAAATTTAGTAGGGCGCAAACACCTGCAATTAGGTTTTACTTTATTCTGAGATCGTATTTGCGGATCAGCTGATCAATGTATTTACTGCGCAGTGATTCCGTTTGCTCTAACGGTATGTCTACTGCCAAGGCTTTATTAAGCAACTTAATGGCATTATGCACGGCTTGGCGTTGCTCCGGTGGAATGGTTGCCGCAGTTCTGGCCTCGGTAATGTCGTCAATAATGGCGCGGCCAAGGTCAATGTAAAGGGCCTCTTCAACTAAGCCATTTTGGCTGATCACAGCATACTTGCTACACAAAAACTGTTGCCATACCTGCTGCATTTGCTCAGCTAAATCATCACCAAAACACGGATCGTCGGTGGTAAATCCTTTTTCAGCGCACTTTGCCAACGCTTCACAGTAACGCTGTTGAAACAGCTCAAACGCCACACTGGATTGATCGACCTTGTGTTTGGTCAGCAGTTGGCCCCAGTTCAGCAAACCTCGGGCATAATAATCGCTGTATTCTTCACATTGGTAAAAACCAAAATAAGAGCTGCAATTTAGCTGGTTTTTAATGCTATAACTGGCTTTAGGAAATAAGCTGTGTTGCTGCCATTGAAATAACTGTTCTTCATCTATTTTAAGGCTACTACACAGCTCCAATGCGGTATAAAAATGGGTATTTAAATATGACGTTAGGCTCATGACTTATTTAACTGGATAAATATACAGTAATTATGATTTTGCTTGATCATTAAGCAAATCACAAGCCTTTTGCAAAAATTGTTAGAAACTTGGCGAATTACTGTGCTATTTAGGTCGGATCGTGGGTCTTTTTGTGATAAAAATAGCAGTCATCTGCAAGAGTAAAAGAAGCACTATGCAACAAATTCAAACTATTAAAAAAGCAAGTTTAATCACCGCGATTAAAACGCCTTACACCATGAATGGCGATGTCGACCTAGATACTTACGATCAGCTGGTTGAAGCGCAAATAAAAGCAGGCGTTGATGGCATTGTGGTGGCAGGCACTACAGGTGAAGGTCAGCTTATGAATTGGGAAGAGCACTTGATGCTTATTGCCCATTCAGTGAGTAAATTTTCTGGACGTATTCTTATTATTGGTAATACCGGCAGCAACAACACCCGTGAAGCGGTAAAAGCAACACAATACGGCTTTGCCATGGGAATGGACTGTGCTTTACAGATCAACCCTTATTACGGTAGAACCTCAACAGCAGGCCTAAAAGCACACTTTGATGCCTTATTAGACGTTGGCCCTGCGTTTATTTACAACGTACCTGGTCGCACCGGGCAAGACTTGACTCCTGACTTTATTGAGCCGCTGGCGAAACATAAAAACTTTGTTGGCATGAAAGAGTGTGCTGGCGACGAGCGTATTGCCCACTATGAGGCAAAAGGCATTGCTTGTTGGTCTGGTAATGATGACGAAGCACACCAGAGCCGCCATAAAAGCCAAGCACATGGGGTTATCTCGGTGGCGTCTAACCTTATTCCTGGGCTGTTCCGTCAGCTAATGGATAAGCCGAACGAGGCCCTTAATGACTCACTGCAGCCACTCATGAATTGGTTGTTCTGCGAGCCAAACCCAATCGCCATTAATACCGCTTTGATCATGACCGGTGCAGTGAACCCACTATTTAGGTTGCCGTATGTGCCACTGTCGAAAGAGCAACAGCAGCAGGGCATTGAGCTAATTAACGCCTTATCAGAAAGTGACTACATTGGTCATGCACCAAAATTAATTGACGAAACCTTGCTTAAGTTTTGTTAAAAATGAATTAGTCCGATATAATCTGCGACCGTTTTCGATTCGGTCGTAGGTTATTATGGCAACGTTTTCATCATTTAGTTTTCCCGAGCCGCTGTTAGATGCACTAACAGAGATTGATTTCCACAGGCTCACGCCTATTCAGCAAGCGGCCATTCCAGCTGTGCGTCAAGGCAGTGATGTGCTTGCTACTGCCCAAACCGGAACCGGAAAAACCGCCGCGTTTGCATTGCCGATTATTCATAAATTGCTTGAATCTGAGCAGCAAACCATGCCGCGCGCTTTGATCTTAGCGCCTACGCGTGAACTGGCAGATCAAATTGCGAAAAATTGCGCCACATTTGCCAAATTCACCGACTTAAAAGTTCAAGCCTTATTTGGTGGCGTGAACGTCAATGGTCAGGCTGAGCGCCTCAAGCAAGGGGTAGATATTTTAGTGGCCACACCTGGGCGCTTATTGGATCATATTCGCCTTGGCAATGTAACCTTAAACGCTGTAAAGCACTTGGTATTAGATGAAGCCGATCGCATGCTCGACATGGGCTTTATTAACGATATGCAAAAAGTGATTGAGCTGGTGGATGAAAATAAGCAATTGCTGCTGTTCTCAGCCACTTTCCCCTCAGCAATGAAGCAATTTGCCAAGCAGGTGCTAAAAAACCCTAAATTAATTCAAGCGGCCCCCGAAAACAGTACCGCTGAAACCGTTCGCCATGTGGTTTATCCAGTAAAAGAAGAGCGCAAACGTGAGTTGCTGTCAGAGTTGATTGGTAAGAAAAACTGGCAACAAGTGTTGGTGTTCGTCAACATGAAAGAAACCGCAGACAAACTCGTTGAAGAGCTTCAACTTGATGGCATTGCAGCCAATGTTTGTCATGGCGATAAAAAACAAGGGGCACGTCGTCGCGCGTTAAGAGAGTTTACCGATGGTAAAGTACGGGTAATGGTGGCCACCGAGGTGGCTGCGCGTGGTTTGGATATTGTTGGCCTGCCACGGGTGGTAAACTACGATGTACCTTACTTAGCAGAAGATTACGTGCACCGCATTGGCCGCACAGGTCGCGCTGGTCAGTTTGGCTACGCCATTACCTTTGTTAGCCGTGAAGAAGAGTCGGATCTTATTCATATTGAGCAGCTAATCG
The DNA here is from genome assembly GCF_048515945.1 of Pseudoalteromonas 'SMAR'. Classification (NCBI taxonomy): domain Bacteria; kingdom Pseudomonadati; phylum Pseudomonadota; class Gammaproteobacteria; order Alteromonadales; family Pseudoalteromonadaceae; genus Pseudoalteromonas; species Pseudoalteromonas 'SMAR'. Next base: position 3,209 of record NZ_JBLWMW010000052.1, on the reverse strand, counting down.
AACAACAGATCCCGCGTTATTATTTACCTGGCTACGAAGTGGCAAATCGCGAGAAGCTGGTGGAAAACATTCAGAAAAAGCCGGCGCACCAGCGCCGTAAAGCTCGAGTGAATAAGCCATCAAACCAAGCCAGTGCCGAAGCACGATTAAAGAATCGTTCTCGCATTGCTAAGGTGCGTAAGCAGCAAAAGCAAAAGTAATTACTGCTAGGTAGCGACACTGCCCAATAATTAGCTCAATAGCGTTATGGCTATTGAGCTAAGTGATTACGTTTTAACGATAATCTATACCCCAATGGAACGCACCAATAATATGCTGACCAAGTGCGCCATCTAAAAAGTGACCACTGGCTCTGGCTGCTTCAATACGCGTACGAATGGCTGGGGTGATAAATCGCCTCATTTCAGAGTCATTGAGATAAGCCGTATTACCATTTGGGCCAAGCATATTCAGCACTTTTTCCATAATGTCTTTCATATCTCGCTCCATGTTTTTGATATCACTGCTGTTGTCTCCACTGGCAAGCTTATAAACCAATAGTTTTGTGATAGCTAGACCACCGGCTCCAACACCAGCGACAATTGCAGCGGCGGCCCCTGCTAAGGCAGTACCACCACTAGCGGCTACAGCAATGCCAGTAATGACAACCAAGGCAGTGATTTCTACTGCGGTTAACAGGACATCAATAAAAGTTGTGGTTGTAGTAATACCATCGAGGCAGGCTCTGAGTGTTTTGGCACCATTGCGTATTTTCGCTAAGCTATAGGCGTCGGCTCTTTGTAGCTTTACAATGTCCATCATTCCTTCAATGACTAGCAAAAAACCCGCACTGATAATAGCCATAACGGGATCTGTCCATTGTGCTAACTGGTAATTTAGACCGCTGGTTTTGCCTTCACCAAACACGTCTTTAAACTGGGTTGCGCACGCTGCGATGTTTTCAACTACATTGCGATCAAACGTATGACCATGTTTTTGCATAAGTCGAAGCAGGGTTTGTCTACCGTACATAATGGTAAACTTCGATAACAACGGCACCATGTAATATTCAACTAAATAAGATTGTTCGTCGTTTTTATCGGGCAGATCAATTGGGCTTTGACTATTGCCCATCAGCATGGCCTCAAGTAGGTTTACCGCTTCTTCTTCTGTTGGCGCAGCAAAAGGCATAGATAACCGAAACTTGGTTTCATCGACAGAAGACAGGTTGGGGTAACATGCTTTAAACATAAAGGCGATAAAGCGATAGCCACCCCAAGTATCGTCAACCCGGTGATCATCGCCACCGCCTTCATGCAATATGTCTATCCATTTTTCTGTCGAGTTAGCATAAACATCAAACCATCCTTGGCTGCCACCAATATCGCTATTACCTGCATCTGAGTATGGAATATATAAAGCCTGATGACTGCCTTGGCCAATGATAGATAAATTTCTACCTAGCGGCAGGTTACGCTTTTTATAACTATGAGAGGGCGCATTGTTCTTAATGTCTTGCAGTGATAAACGTCCATCGCGATGATGGTCTAACTGTTGGAATAAAAAGGTCGCCAGCTGTTGGGCTTTTTGATAAGGAGCATTGGCTTTTACTAGGGTATTGATGAGCTCATTTTGGCTGACCATGCCATCTTGGCTAATATCTGCAACTTGCAGGGCATTGACAAAGTTGGTAAGAAATAATTGATAAACCTGAGCATAAGTCATGCCTGGCTGCAAACCATGGTGGCCAGTTTGCGGCAATGTCGTTGCCACATCTTGTACAGAAAGTCGGCCGTTGCGGTCTTTATCTAAACGGGTAAATATTTCATCTGCCATTTCATGGGCGGCATTCCAAGGCACATTAGATTTTACCAGCAATTGGATAATTTCGTTGCGATCTAACGTGTTATCTCAGTTAAGGTTGGATTGGCGCAAGCACTGTTGGAAGTTTGCGGTTATACGTTGGATTATTTGTTCCATTTTGGTTCTTAAATGGTAATCCAATGTTGTCGAGTTATTGATTTGCTGCGTCGCTTCATGACGCTCAATCTGACCATTGTGATTGTTATCTAACTGCTGAAATACTTCTCTGGCCATGGTTTGTGCAGCGCTATATGGGGCGTTGGTTTTAACCAGAGCATTAACTAGCTCATTAAAACTTAAGCTACCATCTCGATTTACATCTGCAGTTTGCAATGTTTGCTGGAAGTTTTGTCTAAAGCCAGCAATGATTTGCTCTACTGCAGGGTTACTGCTGACATGGTGGCTCATCTTCGGGAGTTGTTGCGACACTTCATCTATCGCTAGGCGACCATCGCGGTTTTTATCCAATTTCAGAAAAATTTCACCGGCGATATTGTTGGCCACTTGCCATGGCGTGGCCGCACGCATTAATGCTTGGATAAGTTCATTTTTATCTAACTTGCCATCACGGTTATGATCGGCAATCGCTAACTGCTGTTGAAAGTTCTGTTGTAGCCCGGCTAGTACTTGTTGGCCGGCTTGAGACATGCTGACTTGAGGCTGCTGCGTCATTTGCTGCACCTGACCTGAAACATCTGCAACAGACAGTCGGCCATCGCGGTTGGTATCAAGGCGAGTAAACACCTCATTAGCAATATTTTGGGCTATCTGCCAAGGAGTGGCTGCTCGAGTTAACAATTGGATCAACTCATTGCGGTCGATAAATCCATCTCTATTTAAGTCGCTGGTTGCAAGTGAGCGCTGAAAGTTTTGTCTAAGACCCTGAATGATCTGTTCTGCTGCAGTAGTCATACTATTCCTTTATGTTTAAGTGTAGTGCATACAGTGAGCTAACTGAGTTAGCCAAAAGATCTTAAACCATTAGTAATTTTATGTAAATTAAATGTTTGTTATGTGATTTAAATGTTTTGCATGGTGGTATTGGTCAAATGGCGACGCGTGCGGTGAACAGCAATTAATACTAGGAAAGGGTAGCTATCTGAAATGTTTCGAAGTGTTGGGTTTGCTGTTTTGGTGACGAATTTCTGTGCCTGTCCATGGCCCTGACATGCTTTTTCGCGCTATCCCGGCGCGAAATAAGTTAATTGTCTGCTGACTTGAGGGTGTGATGAGGGAGGAAGGGTTGCTGACGGGTTTTTGATTCTAATCAACATTTTTGTGGCTGCATTGAGTGAGCAGCTGACAGTCGAACTGTAGTGGTCAACTAATTTTGGCCACAGTTTTAGAATCTTGGTATCTAACCTCTG
>NZ_JBLWMW010000051.1:0-24807 GCF_048515945.1 Pseudoalteromonas 'SMAR' | reverse complement strand
TAAGCCATACTGGTAAATTCTATATTAGCTCTTTCGATCACATGTTCAACTGTAGCGTGAATATTTCCTTCATGATTATCATCCGAGTGCATCGAAATTAATGCGTCAGTAATACCTGCCAGAAGAGGCATTGATTTTTCAGTTAAATCCCCCGGTAAGAATCCCGGATCGTCGTCCATAAAGTCTCTGGAGCGCACCACAACGATTTTTTTGTACTTTTTCAACTCCAATACTTGATGCAGCGCCGAAGCAACTGCCAAAAAAGTTTTTCCGGAGCCAGCAGGACCAAGGATGATATTTAAATCATAGTAAGGGTCTGTTAATTGGCTTAAAGCTACCGCCTGACGCTGGTTTTTAGGCAATATGCCCCATATCTTTTCTTGCTTACGCGGCAATAATTTTGTGTATACCTCAGTATCTGTTACTTCTGAAATCCGGCCAATGTGTCCGGCTTCATCGTACCAATACATGTTTGGCTGAACTTCATCGTTGAACAAGCTTATTGGGAATGTATAAACCTCTCCTGAGACTTTGAAATCTTTATCTGATTCAATTCGATCAAAAAGATCGCCTTCAAAAGCCTGTACTCCTGTGTATAAAAGATCAATATCTGATATTTGATTATCTACGGCAACGTCCTCAGCCCTAACCCCAACTGTTCGAGCTTTCAATCGCATATTAATATCACGGCTAACAATTGTTACGTCTTTATTGAGTTCTTTTTGAAGATATAAAGCATAATTAATTATTCTGTTATCAGCATCACTTCCTATCCCGTGCTTTAACTCCTTAGCCAGATCCAATTGAGTGTCAATTCCAATGAAAAGCTTTCCTCTCTGGGCTGTTTCGGTAGATGGTAAAGGAATACCTATTTCCATTTCCTCGGCTGTATGTCCATTTATAATGTCTTCAAGCATTCTAATGCACATACGGGCATCGGCACTTACCGATTTATTAGTTCTTTCTTTCAGGTTATCAAGCTCTTCAAGGACAGTTAGACAGATGTAAATATCATCTTTGTAGCTAAAAATAGATTTTGGATCATGTACTAATGCAGATGTGTCTAGTACACGAGGATTTCGATTGTCAATAGAGCTTTTCATTACGCAGCCTCCCAAAAGATTGAATCGTTGCTAGGCTTTGTGTTGTACTTTTCTTGTAAATTACAAATTTTGAGTAAAGGTTTATTGTTGAGAGACTGCTCAGAGTAGCTAAGGTAATCAATTTTTTTGGAAATTCTTTTTACTTTTTCTACAGGCCAATAAAAACAAGGGGGTAAAAACTTTAAAACACCCCCAATTCGGGGTTGAAGAATCACCACGGCATTTTGAATACTGCGGCCGCGCATAAAATTCACCGACTTAAACTGGACGTTGGCCTTTTCCATGATGTAATTGCGACTGGTCACAGGACTTTCATCGTGTTTATGCAGCACTTCGAGGGTGTCGGTAATGGCCGCCAACCAAGGGGCCATTTTCTCTTCCTCTGTCCCCGGTAAAAAACCGATGCTCTCAGCAATTTCAGGGGTATTGCGGGTGACAATGACCTTGTCATAAATTCCCTTTTCAATGATCATTTCAAGGGCACTGGCCAGTGCTAATAGGGTTTTACCACACCCTGCCGGACCGGTCAGGATCACCAGCTCAATGTCGGTATCTAACAGCGCATCTAATGCCATGCCTTGGTTGATGTTCTTTGGCTTAACCCCCCACGCCTGACGATGCATTAAGCGCTCAACACCGAGGTCTTTTAAACGAATATGCTGGTCGTCGTAGCCTACCACTCGAGCGGCAAAATGTTCGGTATCATCAATCAAATATTCGTTACTAAAAACATCTGGCACTAGGGACTTAGGTACGTCGTGAATGGTATAGCGGCCCTCCTGTTGCGACTGACATTCGCCAACGTGCTGCCAAAAATCACCGGGGACTTTCTTAAAACCACTGGTGAGAAGAGCAATGTCATCGATTAACTGATCGGTGCGATAATCTTCTACATATTTCAACCCCGCCCCTTTGGCCTTAAGGCGCATATTAATGTCTTTGGTGACCAACACCACCTTTTTATCACTATATTGAGTTTGCAAATGAACCGCACTATTAATGATACGGTGATCATTTTCGTCCCCAGGCAACCCCGAAATAGAATCTGGAAAGAGGTGATCATTGACGATGATCAACTTACCCGAACTGGGTGTACGATGACTCTCTAACTTTAACGTCGGCAGCGCTACCCCCTCTAACATTTGTTCTGGTGTGGCATCTCGCAGCACATCATCAAGTCCGCGAATGGCCACTCTGGCATCTCGACTAACATCACGCTTACGGTCTTTAATGTGATCAAGCTCTTCAAGGACGGTCATGGGGACGACAACATCATGTTCTTGGAAGGAGAGATAAGCGAGTGGTTCATGGAGCAGTACGTTGGTATCTAGCACGTACACTTTATGGTCTTGGTCTTGTTTTACCATAGCGCATTCCTGTTGTTTACAGATTATTATGCTATACCCAATGAACAACGCGGTTACTTTGTTGCTCGTGGATATAGTCTAAGTTTAGTCTATTTGTCACAAAAGTCGCTTTTATGACAGTAGAAAAATTGACTTGCAATTCCATAAAAAACAACTAGTTGCTCTGCTTCATGCCAAAAGGCTTAAAACCAATTGCAGCACCCTAATAGAGGTATTAACAGCGCACGGTTTTAAGTTGAACAAAGCCACGTGAATAGGTAACATAGCCGCCTTTTTTCTGCTTAGACGAGACAACCATGAACTTTTCCTTAGGCCAACGCTGGATCAGCGATACGGAATCAGATTTAGGATTGGGAACCATCGTGGCGCTTGAAGGGCGTCAGGTCACTATTTTATTCCCCGCAAGCGGAGAAAACCGTGTTTATTCTGCTCAAGAGGCACCTGTTACTCGGGTTGTGTTCAACCCAGGAGACACCATTCGCCACGTTGAGGAATGGGAACTAGAGGTGGCTGACATCGAAGAGCAAAATGGCCTGTTTTGCTACCACGGCACTCGCGTCGACACTGGTGAGCCAGCGTCATTTAAAGAAACGTTCTTGGACCACTTTATTAAATTCAACAAGCCACAAGACCGCTTGTTCGCCGGTCAAGTTGACCGCTTTGATCGTTACACGCTGCGTTACCAAACTTGGCAGCATCAATTTGCGAAAGAGCAATCACACCTTAAAGGGTTAGTTGGTCAGCGCGCCAGCTTAATCCCACATCAACTTTATATTGCCGATGAAGTAGGTAAACGCTTTGCACCGAGAGTGCTGCTTTCTGACGAAGTGGGCCTAGGTAAAACCATTGAAGCAGGCATGATCCTGCACCAGCAAGTGTTATCTGGTCGTGCTAACCGTGTGCTGATTGTGGTGCCAGAAAGCTTGCAACACCAGTGGCTGGTAGAAATGTTACGACGCTTTAACTTGGCCTTTTCTATTTTTGATGAAGAGCGCTGCAGTGAAGCCTACGCCGATGCCGAAAATGTCTTTGAAACCGAGCAGCTAGTATTGGTTAGCTTGGAGTTTATAACTAAGAAGCGACGCTGGTTTGAACAAGCCACCTTAGCTGATTGGGACTTGTTGATTGTCGATGAAGCTCACCACCTAACGGTAACCGAGACGCAAGCGAGTACTGAATATCAGCGCATTGCTGAGCTTTCTCAGGATATTCCTGGTTTGATCCTACTGACTGCAACACCAGATCAGTTAGGGCACCGTAGCCATTTTGCGCGCTTACAGTTACTCGACCCCGACCGCTTTTATGACTACGACGTCTTTGTCGAAGAAGAAAGCCACTATAAAGAAGTCGCGGAAGCCGCCAATCACTTATTACAAGATAAAAAACTCGATGCTGAGGCCGAGCAAACCTTAATTGAGCTATTAAAAGAAACTGACATCAGTGCCATTTTGGCCGCGGCACAAGCTGGCAACGAGCAAGCCAAGCAGGAAATTTTGTCGATGCTACTGGACCGCCATGGTACTGGGCGCATTTTATTTAGAAACAGCCGCAGTGGCATTAGCGGTTACCCTAGCCGTCATCTACATTCATACCCTGTGGCCTTGCCTAAGCAATACAAAACGGCGATGTCAGTGATGGGCAATATTGGTGGCATCCAAAGCCCAGAGTACAGCGCGGTAAGGGCCCTATTCCCTGAAAAAATCTTCCAAGAATTTGAAGGCGAAGGCAGTGGCTGGACTCAGTTTGACCCACGAGTTGAGTGGCTCATCGCAAAACTTAAAGAGTTAAAGCAAGAAAAAGTGTTACTGATCTGTGCCAAAGCAGAAACCGCCATTAGCTTGGAGCAAACCCTGAGGGAGCGAGAGGCAATAAAAGCGGCAGTATTCCACGAAGGCATGTCTATTATTGAGCGCGACCGTGCCGCCGCCTTCTTTGCCGATGAGTTTGACAGCGCGCAAGTATTGTTGTGTTCTGAAATCGGCTCAGAGGGCCGTAACTTCCAGTTTTCTCACCACTTAGTGTTGTTTGATTTACCGCTTAATCCGGATTTATTAGAACAACGTATTGGTCGTTTAGACCGCATCGGGCAACAACATGATATTAATATTCATGTTCCTTATTTTGAAAGTACGGCTCAGGAAGTGTTATTACGTTGGTACCACGAAGGCCTAGATGCGTTTGAAAATACCAGCACCACAGGTCAGTTATTGTATCAATCTTTTGCTGATGAGCTATTGGAGCTGATCGCCCAGCATAATTGTGATGAAGAAGCGTTAGAGCCTTTATTACAGCAAGCTGCGGCAGAGAATAAACGGCTGCGTCAGAAAATGGAACAAGGTCGTGACCGCCTACTAGAGCTGCATTCCAGTGGCCACGGCAAGTCAGAGCATATTGCCGCGGAAATAGAAGCCCTTGATAACGATGTGGTGTTACCGGGTTACATGATCAATGTCTTTGACATCTTTGGTGTTAATCAAGAAGACAAGGGCGAGAATACTATTATTCTCAAACCCACAGAGCACATGCTCAACCCCTCTTTCCCCGGTTTAAAAGACGAAGGGATCACAGTGACCTTCGACCGTCATACTGCGCTATCACAAGAAGATGCCCAATTCATTAGTTGGGATCACCCCATGGTCAGTGGGGTGTGCGATATGATCTGCAACGATGATTTTGGTTGTGCCTCGGTGGCATTATTAAAAAACAATAAGTTGCCAGTGGGTACCTTTTTTGTTGAGCTTATTTTTGTTGCTGAAACCTCGGCGCCGAAAGCGCTGCAAATGGGTCGCTTTTTACCACCAACGCCAATTCGTGTGCTCATGGATAAAGGCGGTAATAACTTGGCCGACAACGTCGCGTTTGATGCTTTCAACCAGCAGCTATCGGCTGTGGGTAGGCAAACAGCAAGTAAGCTTGTTAATGCCTTACAAACTGCCATTCATCCATTGATCAGCAGCGCCGATGAGTTGGCACAAGCAACCCTTGAAGACATCAAAAACCAAGCCTTAAGCAACATGCAAAAACAGCTTGGCGATGAGCAAGCGCGTTTACAAGCTTTAAAAGCAATCAACCCGAATATTCGTGATGAAGAAATTCAGGTGTTTGATAAACAGCGCGAGCAACTCACCACGCACATTGAAAAAGCGCAGTTGAAGTTGGATGCCATACGTTTGATTGTGGTATCAAACCAATAACTAAAACCGCGGCAGCAGTCCATGCTGCCATTGTTGATTGCCTACCCTGTAACACGGCATTGCGTTACAATGCCGTGGTTTTATTTTGACGAGGCCCGTTGTGTTACTGAATTACGCCCCCCCAAGCGACCCTTACCTTGATATTCTTTACCAAGATGAGGACATCTTAGTGCTCAACAAGCCCAGTGGCTTATTAACCGTCCCCGGTAAAGACCCCAAGCACTGGGACAGCGCCATTGCACGCGTCAATTACGTCTATCCTAATGCTAAAATAGTACACCGCTTAGATATGGCCACGTCAGGAGTACTTTGCCTGGCTATGCACAAACAAGCACACCGCCACTTGAGTATTCAGTTTCAAGACCGCTTAACTAAAAAGGGCTACGTGGCTCGAGTAGCGGGCCATTTAGCACCAGCCACAGGATCTGTGGATTTACCGCTTATTTGCGACTGGCCTAACCGCCCGAAACAAATGGTGTGTCATGAAACCGGCAAGCCATCACTGACCCATTATGAAGTCATTGCCTACGAAGACGCGGCAACTCGAGTAAAACTTACCCCTATAACTGGGCGCTCACATCAGCTTCGTGTCCATATGTTGTCTTTAGGCCATGCTATTTTAGGCGATAGGCTTTACGCCACAGGCTCCGCCTTGGCTGCAGCTTCAAGGTTGCAGCTCCACGCCGAGTGGCTTCAAATAACCCACCCAACCAGCGGTGCTAGCATGACTTTTACAGCCCCTGTGCCTTTTTAGCATTTATACTCAGACTGTATTTGCTGCTGCCGACCGGTAGCAGCCCTATTTACTTACACTTTTATTCATAACCTTTTGTTCTAACGCATGACCGATGGGTATTTTTTTCTTAGCCTAAAAAGCTCTATAGTTGCGCGTTATTTTCCAGTTACTCAACGGGTATGTGAATGTTTTTTGCTGTTGTTGCCGCGCTTGTGGTATTTGCGCTTTTATTGTTTGGTTTGTATCGAGTTCAAAGACGCACGGAGACGTTATCCAAGACCGTTTTATTAGGCTTGGTGGGGGGTAGCTTATTTGGCTTAGGGCTACAGTTTATTTTTGCTGGCGATGTTGCCACAAAACAAAGCATTTTAGACTGGATTGCCGTGGTTGGCAGTGGTTATGTTAACCTCTTAAAAATGGTGATCATGCCGCTGGTGTTAGTGTCTATGATTGCCGCTGTGGTAAAGCTGGATAATCAAGGCTCGTTGGGCAAAATCTCCTTTGTCACCATCTCTATTTTAGTCATTACCACGGCCATTGCTGCACTGATTGGTATCTTTATTAGCCAAGCGTTTGGCTTAAGTGCAGCCGGTTTAGTGGAAGGAGCGAGAGAAACGGCTCGCATCGCGGTGTTAGAAGAGCGCGCCACCAAAGTGGCCGATTTAACTATTCCTCAGATGCTACTGAGCTTTATTCCCACGAATCCGTTCGCCGATTTAACTGGCGAGCGTTCTACCTCTATTATCGCGGTGGTTATTTTTGGCGTGTTAACTGGCATTGCAGCCCGTCGCGCTATCATTGAGGAGTCTGCACTCAGTGGCACCATCAGAAACGCCGTAGAGGCAGCACAGGCCACCGTCTTGCGTTTAGTACGCATGATCATTGCCCTGACTCCGTATGGCGTTGCTGGACTGATGACCAAAGTGATTGCCACCTCCAGTATGGCCGATATTATCAGCTTATTGGGCTTTATTATCGCTTCCTATGTCGCCATTCTAATGATGTTTGTGGTGCATGGTATGCTGATCACTTTAGTGGGTGAAAACCCCAAGCAGTACTTCCAAAAAATATGGCCGGTGCTGACCTTTGCATTTACTTCAAGAAGCTCTGCCGCCACCATACCGTTAAATGTGGAAGCGCAAATTGAAAAGCTCAAAGTCCCCCCTGCCATAGCCAACCTGTCGGCCTCGTTTGGCGCCACCATTGGTCAAAATGGGTGTGCGGGGATTTATCCGGCAATGTTAGCCGTGATGGTGGCCCCTACCGTTGGTGTGGATCCCTTTGCTATTGATTTTATTATCTCTTTGGTGGCCATGGTGGCGATTAGCTCATTTGGTATCGCAGGAGTTGGAGGCGGTGCGACCTTCGCGGCTTTAGTGGTGCTTCCAGCCATGGGCTTGCCTGTGACCATTGCGGCATTGCTTATCTCTATTGAACCATTGATTGACATGGCGAGAACTGCGTTAAACGTGTCGGGCTCGATGACGGCAGGCACGGTAACCAGCCGGTTATTAAAACAAAAACATCAGGATGAAGCGGCATAGCCGCTTCATGGGGCCTTTTAAAGGCCCTAATAATTAGCTGTAAAGGCTTTGCGGTACCTTTAGTACGTTAATGTGTACCGTTACCTCCTCACGGTCATGGTAGAGGTGCTTGGCTTGAATTTCATAATCTACGCCATACTTCTGCAACTCTTCATGGATTAACGTCAGGCACTCATAGACGCTGTCAAAACGCTTTTTCATCGGCAGTTTGAGGTTAAAAATAAGCTCTTTGGTGTAAGCATTAACAATCCAATCGATCATTAAGTTGGCCACTCGGCTTGGTTTTTCCACCATGTCACACACTAACCAATCAATGTTGCGTTTTTCGGGGCGGTATTTAAAACCATCTTCGGTAAAGTGCTTAACCTGACCGCTTTGCATCAAGTCATCGTTCATAGGACCATTGTCGATGGCCGCGACAAACATACCACGGCGTACCAACTGATAAGTCCAGCCGCCTGGGCAAGCCCCTAAATCGACGGCACGCATACCTGGGCGCACACGTAGTTCTTGTTGCTCTTTACTAACAAACACATGGAATGCTTCGTCTAACTTTAGTGTTGAGCGGCTTGGGGCATCGGCCGGCATTCTTAAGCGTGGGATCCCCATAAAAAATGGTGAGTTATTATCGCTAAACGAATAGCCAACGTAGGCGGTATTATTAGCTAAAAACAGCACGTGCAGTACCGGCTTAGTGGTTTTTATTGCGCGCGTAAGCTTATTGTGTTTTTCCAGAGACTTTGCCAATGGCGTGGAAAACTTTTTACAGAACTTAGACAGCTCTTTGCCTTGGTTGGTATCGGGGGTTTCAACCCGCAACTCGCCACACAGAGGAAAGTCTGTTACTGCCTCTTTAATCACACTAACGCGATCCGCCACCGGCATATCAGTAAGTAGCTGGCCAACAAACCACTGTCTTGCGAACACCAGCTTTTTGAAGTCTATTTTCTTTGCTAATGCTTCAGCGTCGTCGGCATTAAAGCATTCAAAAGTAATAAAAGCCGTATTGGGCTTTGCTTTTACGTAACCACCGACACCATGTTGGGCGGCGTAATGGTTAATTTCTGCAGCGGCGTCACTTTCAAAGCCACTGCGACAATAAATCACGATACTCGACATTAGACTCTCTTAGAATGAGGATTTATAGATTTGCACAATGAGGATCACCCAGCCGACAATAAAACAGACTCCGCCAATCGGCGTTACAGGGCCAAGCCACTTCCATGAAGTGAGTGCGAGTAAATACAGGCTGCCACTAAAAAGCATCACCCCAGCAAAGAAAAAGCTCCCGGCCAATTGCACTTTGACACCCCATTTTAGCAACAGAGCGACCACGATAATGGCTACGCCATGAGTCATTTGATAGTGCGCCGCGGTATTGAATATTGCTTGGCCATACTCACTTAAACGACCTTTTAGGCCGTGTGCTGCAAATGCTCCTAGCACCACAGATAACAAACACAGTAGGCTACCAAGAATAAGATAGAGCTTAGCCATGCACTTGCTCCTTAATAAAGCTGGCCGCCATGGCCGCTGCATTGGCTCGGCTCTCATCCTCGCTAACGCCGCTGACTTTACGTGGTTTGAGTGAGTGGTCACCATCTTTTAGCCACTTGATATTAAGCGTTGTCGGCAGTGTCATGGCTTCAACTTCGGTGCGGTTACCAAAAGTGTCTCGTTCTCCTTGAAGAATAAGAAAAGGACAAGGTAATTGTGCAAAATGTTCAGTTCTCAGCTTATCTGGCTTTCCAGGAGGGTGAAATGGGTAGCCAAAGGCCAGCACACCAGCCACGGGTGATGAGGTGTCACAAGCTAGCATAGACGCCATACGCCCGCCCATCGACTTGCCACCAATAAACAAAGGCAGCTTAGGGTCGGCTTGCGCTAGCACGGCGTCATAATAGGCTAACAACTTAGGTGCCCGTTCAGGTGGGCGCTTTTTGCCTTCGCGCTTCGCTTGTTGCATATATTCAAAGTCGAACAGCCCCACCTGAATATCGCAAGCCGCCAGCTTTTTTGCCATGTCTTGCATAAAATCACTGTCACTGCCTGCGCCAGCACCATGGGCGAAAATAAACTGGGCGATGGGATTAGTGCACTTGTGCCATTCAATACTTACTGTGCTCATAAACTATTTAACTCTTGTTCCTGTTCTACCATATCGAGCATCCAATCTTTAAAGGACACAATTTTACCTAACTCAGCTTGCGCTTCTCGAAACACCAAGTAATAGGCATTTTTACTTTCTAAATGATGACTAAATGGGATCACTAAGCGCCCAGCATCAATATCGGGCTTGGCTAACACACTATTACCCAAGGCCACACCTTGACCATGAATGGCCGCTTGTAACACCATCGAATAGTGGCTGAATATAGGCCCGGTATTGACCGCAACGTTGCGCACCCCCGCCGTTTTCATCCAAGCTTTCCAAGCACGCCGAGTGGTATCGTGCAATAACGTGTGCTGAGCTAGGTCGCTTGGCTGGTTAAGCGGTTTCGGACCGGTCAGTAAAAATGGACTACATAAAGGCACCAGATACTCGGTGTGTAGCTTATGCTTTTGCACCCCATTCCAGTTACCACGGCCATAATAAATGGCAACATCGACGTCGTCAGTCAGCGAGTTATCATCGTAGTCTTGTGCTTTAATTCGGACATCTATTTCTGGGTGAAGCTCGTTAAATTTACTGAGCCTAGGCACTAACCATTGAATTGCGAAGCTTGGTGTGAGACTTACCGTTAACGACCCTTTCGCGCCTCGCGCTAACAACTTTTCAGTGGCATCCACTAACTGCGAGAAGATGTCTTTAATATCTAAAAAGTAACCCTGGCCTTCTTCGGTTAGAAGCAAGGAGCGGTTTTTACGTAAAAAAAGCTTGAGACCCAAGTGCTCTTCGAGGGTTTTTATTTGATGACTCACCGCGGCCTGAGTAACATACAACTCTTCTGCTGCTTTGGTAAAGCTCAAATGTCGTGCTGCTGCCTCAAAGGCTTTTAATGCATTTAATGGTGGTAGTCTTCGTGACATTCATTCATGCCTATAAAAAGCCCGCTGTATGCGGGCAGAATGTATCAAGTTACTCGATAAGATTATAAGTCCGCGGCGCTGGTGTCTAGCGGTGCAAAACTTTTTATCAGCTCATCGACCGCTTTCATCTGCTGCAAGTAACTCTCTAGTTTCGCTAATGGTAAGGCACATGGGCCATCGCATTTGGCTTCATTGGGATTTGGGTGTGCTTCTATAAACAGTCCAGCTAACCCTAATGCCATACCACTGCGAGCCAACTCTGCGGCTTGAGCACGGCGACCGTCGGCCGAGTCACTGCGACCACCAGGGCGCTGCAAGGCATGAGTGGCGTCAAAAATCACCGGGGCCATCTGCTTCATATCGTCCATACCCAGCATATCCACCACTAGGTTGTTGTAACCAAAGCTACTGCCACGCTCGCACAAAATCACCTTATCGTTGCCTGCTTCATTGATCTTTTTAATGATGTGGCGCATTTCATGAGGGGCTAAAAACTGCGGCTTCTTAACATTGATCACCGCACCCGTTTTAGCCATGGCCACGACTAAATCCGTTTGTCGTGCTAGGAATGCCGGTAGCTGGATAACATCGGCCACCTCAGCCACAGGCTCAGCTTGGAAAGGTTCGTGCACATCGGTGATCACCGGCACGTTAAAAGTGCGCTTAATTTCTTCAAAGATCTTTAACCCCTCATCCATGCCTGGGCCACGGTAGGAGTTGATCGATGAGCGATTGGCTTTGTCGAATGAAGCCTTAAATACATAAGGTATATTGAGTTTTTCCGTAATGGTGACATAGTGCTCGGCAATGCTCATCGCCAGATCACGGGACTCCAATACGTTCATGCCGCCGAAAAGCACAAATGGCTTGTCATTTGCCACTTCACGGCCTGCAATAGTAATAATATCTGTGTTCATTTTGTATCCTTTAACTGCCGATCACACGGAGTAATTGTCCGCAGAACCATGCCATATAAGTCCCCAACGCATAACCTAAAACGGCCAACAGTACTCCGACAGGTGCCAGCGCGGGGTGAAAAGCGGAAGCCACCACAGGTGCAGAGGCTGCGCCACCAATATTGGCTTTACTGCCTACCGCCACATAGAAAACAGGTGCTTTGATGAGTTTTGCCATAATAAATAACAGACTAACGTGTACGGCCATCCAAATAAGTCCAATAATGACGTATTTAGGCGCTTCGACTATCTTGGTAATGTCCATGTGTAGACCTATGGTGGCAACCAGGATATACAAGAAGCTAGAACCAATTTTAGAAGCGCCCACGGCTTCGTATTGACGAGCCTTGGTAAAAGACAAGGCCAGCCCTATGGTGGTGACTAACACGATAATCCAAAATAATTTACTGTGCAGAGAAAACTTTTTCAGCTCAGGGTAGTTGGCACTAAAGAAGGGCACTAACAAATCTGCCGCAAAGTGTGCCAAGCCCGTTGCGCCAAACGCAAACCCAACCAGTATCATTAGGTCTTTTAACTCAGGTTTACGAGCATGTTCGGCTTCAAATGCTTGGACTCTGTCGATTAGGCGCTTAATCGACGAAGTGTCGGCGCCCGTTTTGGCGTCAATCTCTTTATTTCGCGCAGCCATGTACAATAGGCAAGCCATCCACAAGTTCGCGACAACAATATCGACGGTGACCATAATGGTAAATATCTCGCCACCGGCACCATAAATTTCCTTCATCGCCACCATGTTAGCGCCGCCGCCAATCCAGCTTCCCGCCAATGCTGCCATACCTCGCCATACGGCTTCAGGTCCAGCGACACCAATCAGCTCCGGCATAAAGGTAGCGGTAAGTAACAGGGCAATGGGTCCGCCGAGCACCACGCCAACAGTGCCAGTAAGGAACATGATCACGGCTTTTTTACCCAAACCAGCGATGGATTTTAAGTCGATACTCAAGGTCAGCAAGACTAAACATGCTGGCAGTAAGAAATATTTAGCGACGCTGTATACGTCATTATTATTACCATCAACAATGCCGAAGGTATTGAGTAAGGATGGCAGGAAATAACACATCAACAAGGCTGGAACGTATTTGTAAAATTTCGCCCAAAACCCTGTTTTCAAATTAGAGGTATAAAAAACAAACCCCAAAATAACGGCCAACAGGCCCATGATTACCGCATTATTGGTAACGAGCGCAGCACTTTGCTCCATATGTCCTCGCTATTATTATTATTATCAGTGTAATATGTTGTTATGGTCAGCCAGTTCTTTGATCTGATGCTGGATCATTTCAATGGTGGGATCGTCTGGACATTCATCCACAAAAAACTGCAAATCGTCTTTTGCCATTTTTGGGCAGTTTAATTGATTTAGCAGATAGCCTCTGTCGCGACGTTCGTAGGGATCATCACCCAAGATATCCATTAACTGTTCTACACAACTGAGTGCATGACCAAACTTTTCTGCCGCAATAAAGGCCCACTTTTGTTGTGATAAATACAGTTTTAATGACTCTTCATTGAAAATAAGCTCCAGCGGCTCGGCCTCTTTGCTTTCTTCTTTAGTTTCATTTTCCGGTATCAAGTACCAGCTTTGGTGACCTGAGCTTGGCTCAATTAAGTAGCCTTCGTCATCACTAAAAGCAACGTGCACAGCAATGTCACCTTGGTTTAACGCCAAACTGGCATCGAGCTTAGCGCGCTCAAGTAAGTGCACCAAGATTAACCCTAACGCGGTGTTGGTGCCGCTGCGCATTGCTAGGGCATAACACACGCTATTGAGCTTGTGCTCAGAGACATCTTGGCTACTGCAGCTGAACAACCAGTCGGTATAAAACGTGTCTAGAATTTTATCTAAACGCTCGTGGCGATCACGGTTTGCGTGATAAATCTCGTCCACCGCAAACTCGAGCTCTGCAAGCTGACACAAGGTTTTGTTTGTGTCTGCTTGAGCATCCCAGTATTGCTCAGCCTTTATGCATCTCAATAAAGGCGGATAGGAAAATGCATCTGTATTGTCATCGAGAGCTACGTCTTTCTCATCTAACCAGATATCATTCATAGGACTTGATTTCTCTTGAGTTGCTTTGGTCATAGAACGACTAGTTTACCACTTTTTGTCATATTCCCAAGAGGGGAAAACAAGATCGCATCAAAGTGACTGAAGTTAGAGCAAAAATCGGCTTGATAGTAATCAATATATTGTGGCACTCAGAGCAAGAGTGCCAGCGCAGAGGTAAGTAACTAACTAAAGAATGCTTGCTTACTCACGGCTAAGTGGGCAATTGCTAAAAGCACCGTGGTGGCAACAGCCAGAGCAGCCACTTTGGTTTTCTTGGCATGGGATTTAGCAATCACAAAACCTAAACCAATGTAGCCAAGCACTAACACGATTTTCTCCATTAACCAAGGCTGCTCAGACGGCTTTAATCCGGCCGAGACGGCAAGTATTACTGCCGTAACCAGCAACAAGGTATCGACACTGTGACTGGTTATAAAGACCCCTTTGTGTTTAGCCAACTTGCCGCTATTTAAGCGCGACACGGCACGGGTATAAAATAAAACAATACTAAGTACCACAAACAGCAAATGTGTGTGCTTTAAAGCCATGTAATCCATATACTTCTCTATCTAGTCTGGGAAACGTTGTAAAATTAATTCTAATTCATCAATGCATTGGTTGAACACATCAACGAGTTCAGGATCAAAGTGCTTGCCCTTTTGGGCAACAATTTCTTGTTGCGCGTCTTCTTTGCTCCAGGCTTCTTTATAACAGCGTTTGTGGCGCAGTGCATCATAGACATCAGCCAGCGCGACAATACGACCATACAAATGAATTTCTTGGCCTTTTTTGCCTTTAGGGTAACCAGAGCCATCCCATTTTTCATGGTGATCTCGAGCGATTAACGCCCCAGCATTTACGATTTCGCGGCGTGAGTCTTTTAATAACTCGAAGCCTTTGTCAGCATGAGTTTGCATCACCTGCCATTCCTCATCATCGAGTTTACTCGGCTTGTTAAGGATGGCATCTGGGATACCCACTTTACCGACATCATGAAGCGGTGAAGCCATTTTGATAAGCTCAGCCTCACGCTCTGATAGCCCCATTTCTCTTGCCAGTAAATGACAGAGGTGCGCGACCCGTTTGACGTGATTGCCGGTGTTAGTTGAGTGCAATTCCAATGCTTCACTTAGCCTTATAACCAGCTCTTGCTGAGTGTCTTCAATTTCAGCCTGAAGCTGCACATTTTCATAGGCGAGCTGCATATTCTGAGCAAAGATATCAATAAGATGACGCTGAGTGTCGGTTAAATAGTCCGGGATCCCTGAGACAAACAACATGGAGGCGTGATTGTAATCGCTAGAGCAGTAAGCAAAAAGGTAATTGTCTTTATAAACAATGTCTTTTTCTTCCAATGCCTTGGTGCAAGCTGACATTTGTTCTGGGTCTAAAACCTCGGAAATGGGCTTACCTTCGCTCTTCTCGAAGTCTCCTCGGCCAGCAAACACAACCAGCTGATCTGTTTCTTGACCGGGCTCCTTTCCAGCAGCCAAAGAGGTGGCGTATATCGCTTGATCAACCGTTCCGATAAGGGAGGTAAGTTGTTGCAGTACCCCTTCAATAAAGCTTTCGATGGAGTGCGTGGCAAAAATATCCCGCGATGCCGTAATGATTTTTTCTAAACCTTCACGAGATTGCTCAATCGCCAGAATATCGCGATAAGAGCGCAAGCTCGACATGACCACAGTAAAGAGCTTTTGAGCGGTCAGCTCCGTCTTCGATTTGTAATCATTAATATCATAATTAACAATAACTTGACGCTCAGGTGCCTGACCAGGCTGACCGGTACGTAAGATGATACGTATGTGATTATTTTTTGCCGTCTCACGAATGTATTTTGCCACTTGCAAACCGGCGTCGTCGGTCTCCATGACTACATCAAGTAATACCACTGCGGCATCGGGGTTGGCATCGATGACTTTTTTCGCTTCTTCACCCGAGTAAGCACTGAGGAACTCTAAGCGCATTTTTTGAAATTCAAAATCACTGAGTGCCAACTTAGTAACGGCATGAACCTCGGGTTCATCGTCAACAATGATGACTTTCCAAGTCCCGATTTTATCGGGCTCAGTTACGTCGGTGGGTTCATCTGAAAACAAAAAATCATCCATATTTAGGATCCTATTGAAGCGCCAAACCTGTGTGGAGGTTACCTTTTATGGCATCATTGCCAAAGTTACCCTATCACACCCTGCCATATCTTTTATGGTAAGTATATTAATATACGCCATTTGTGCAAAAAACTGACGGATCTTATCGGCTTGCTCAAAGCCATGCTCCAATAATAAATAACCGCCCGAACGCAAATAGGGCTTTGCACTTTTGATAATATGAAAGATGTCAGCGTACCCTTGCTCGCTTGACACTAAGGCACTTTGCGGTTCAAACCTGACATCGCCTTGAGCAAGGTGCTCATCTGTAGAGTCAATATACGGCGGGTTACTCACAATAAGATCAAACTGCTGCTCGCCAACGGCGCTAAACCAATTACTGTGTAAAATACTGACGTTGCTGAACCCCAGCCGAGCTTGGTTGCGCTTGGCAAGTGCCACCGCCTCTTCCGATGCGTCCACGGCGGTAATTTGCCACCTTGGGTACTCGCTGGCCAGTGCCAGCGCAATCGCGCCGGTTCCAGTGCCCAAGTCTAACACTGCAGCAGTATCAGGCAGTGTCATATTCAGTACATGCTCAACCAGTGTTTCGGTGTCTGGCCGTGGAATTAGGGTGCTGGCATTGACCTCTAAAGGCAGGCTCCAAAACTCTCTTTCACCGGTAATATGTGCCACCGGCTCGCCCGTGACACGCCTTGCAACAGCTTGCTCAAATTGCTGTTGTTGTGCGCTGGTGAGTTCGGCTTCCGGCCAAGTAAACAGGTAAGTGCGGGTTTTATCTAATACCTTTAATAGCAGTACTTCGGCATCCAGCTTGGCAGAGTCTGAGTGGGGGGTTATCTGTGTAGTTGCCCAAGCAAGCGCTTGAGCAACGGTTAATACGGACATTACTCGTCTTCACTCATGGCCGCAAGCAAGTCAGCTTGGTATTCAATTACCAAGGGGTCGATGACCGCACCCAGCTCTCCGGCAATCACTTCATTCAGACGATATAAGGTCAAGTTAATACGGTGATCGGTGATCCGCCCTTGTGGGAAGTTATAGGTGCGAATACGCTCTGAGCGGTCACCACTGCCCACCAAGTTACGGCGCTCTGAAGCCTCTGCTGCAGCGCGCTTTTCATCTTCGGCTTGCTGTAATCGCGCGCCCAACACTGACAAAGCCTTTGCCTTGTTTTTATGCTGCGAACGCTCATCTTGACACTCCACCACTACACCGGTTGGAATGTGGGTAATACGGATAGCTGAGTCCGTTTTGTTAACGTGCTGACCACCGGCACCCGAGGCGCGGAAGGTATCAATTTTCAAATCAGACGGATTGATATCAATGGCTTCGGCTTCTGGAATTTCCGCCATCACCGCGACGGTACATGCTGAGGTGTGAACCCGACCTTGCGACTCAGTCTCTGGCACACGCTGAACCCGGTGCGCGCCAGACTCAAACTTCAACTTACCGTAAACGCCGTCACCACTAATATGGGCAATCACTTCTTTGTAGCCGCCATGTTCACCTTCATTGGCGCTGACGACTTCTACACGCCACTTTTGCGTTTCGGCATAGCGACTGTACATGCGGAATAAATCTCCGGCAAAAATAGCCGCTTCATCACCACCCGTACCAGCACGCACTTCTAAAAACACATTGTTGTCGTCTTTAGGGTCTTTTGGCAGCATCAACACTTGAAGGTCGTCTTCCAAAGCGGTGATCGCCGCTTTCGCCTCTTTGTATTCTTCTTGCGCCATTTCACGCATATCAGGATCTGAGTCTTTTAGCATCTCTTCCGATGTTGCTACATCTTCTTGTGCTTGCTGATACGCGGTAAAGGCCTTTACCACATCTTCTAGCTCTGAAAACTCTTTTGATAAGGCGCGAAAGCGGTTCTGATCGCCAATCACCTCGGGATCGCTTAGCATGGCTTGTACTTCTTCGTAGCGCTCTACCAAGGTTTCTAACTTACGATATATAGACTCTTTCATCTAATATTTATTCCTGCTCAATTCCTAATGTTTGTTTGAGTTGTGCTAACTTATCGACATCACCTTCTTTGGCGGCTTCTTGAATGGCGCGAGTCGGTGCATGAGTTAAGCGATTACTCAACTTATTTGCTAATTCGTTTATTACTTTTTCTGCATCTTTGCCCGATTGTAGCTGATTAAGGGCTTTTTCCACGAGTTCATTTTTAATTTCTTGCGCACTTTGACGGTATTGCCTAATCACATCAACAGAATGCAGTGAGCGTTGCCACTGAGAAAATTCTTGGGTGCGTAAGTCAATAATTTGCTGTGCGTCTTTGGCTGCTTGTTCGCGGCTGGCCAGGTTTTCATTAACGATGGCTTGCAAGTCGTCCACCGAGTACAAGTAAGCGGCGTCGAGCTCATTGACTTGGTTTTCTATATCACGGGGCACCGCAATATCAATAAATAACATCGGTTTATGACGACGTTTTTTAAGTGCTTGCTCCACCACCCCTTTGCCGATGATGGGCAGAGTACTGGCGGTAGAACTAATGACAATATCAGCATTGGGCAGCGCATCAGGTAACTGTGCTAACGAAATAACGCAGCCTCCTACCTCTTGCGCCAGATTTTGTGCCCGCTCAATGGTACGATTAGCCACCGTGATCGATTTTGGGTCGTGCTGAGACAAATGCTTGGCCACCAACTCAATGGTTTCACCGGCGCCTATCAATAATACTTGGGTTTTATCTAGCTGGCCGTAAATGTGCTTTGCCAAGTTCACCGCCGCATAGGCAACCGATACCGCACTGGCGCCAATATCGGTCTCTGTTCTGACTTGCTTGGCAACTGAAAAGGTTTTTTGAAACAAGCGCTCAAAGGTCGGCTGAATGGCATGATGTTGTTTAGCGGTATTAAAGGCTTGCTTAATTTGCCCTAAAATTTGTGGCTCACCTAATACCAAAGAATCCAAGCCACAGGCCACCCGCATCAAATGATTGACCGCGTCTTGATTCATATGCACATACACGTTTTCGGCCAAATCTTGCTCAGCAACGTGATGAAATTCAGATAACCAGCCGAGTAAGGCTTGGGGATCTGCAGTCTCAAGGCTACAATAGATTTCGGTGCGATTACAGGTCGATACGATCACAGACTCGTTAAACTGCGGCGCATGTTGGAGTTGATGCAATGCTTCAGTAAGCTGCTCTGGAGAAAACGCGACTTTTTCACGTAATTCTACAGACGCGGTTTTGTGATTAATACCAAGTGCGATAATGGTCATAGATGCCAGTGTTGCTCGAGCCCTGCTTTAAAGCAGGCAATTTTACCAAAAATCAATCGAATATGGAAAGTAAGGAAAAGCCTTTGAAACAACTTCATTTGATTTTACTCATATTTTTATTTGTTTTAGGAGGTTGTGCTCAACGTTTAGCGGAGCAAAAACCTACCTCACAGTGGCAAACTAAGTTACAACAACAGCAAAACTGGCAAGCAAGAGGAAAACTTGCCTTTATCGCCCCAGACAACCGCCAGTCCACTAACTTTAATTGGTATTTCAATGATAATAAACAAAATTTAATTTTAACTAGTTTTGTTGGCACGCGTATTTTTGAATTAAAAGAGCTTTCCAGTCATTCGCAACTTACTTTTGAGGATCAAACCCACAAAGGCATGGATAGCAGCGACTTAGTCAGACGCTTAAGTGGCTTATCGCTACCAGTAAACCAGGCGCCACAATGGTTAACAGGCTTAATAGCGAGCGAAACCAGCGAAGTAGACGAGCAAGGCCGACTTAAACAGGCCCAATGGCAAAGCCCGCAGGGTCGAATTTGGCAAATCCAATACCAACAATATAAAATGCAAGACGGCATGTGGCTTCCCAGTCGCATGGTCCTTTCATCGGCCAGTATTAAGGTCAAAGTATTAATCACTTCATGGCAGTTTTCATGACCACAGTAACACTCAACGCCCCTGCTAAGCTGAATTTATTTTTACACATTAACGGTCGCCGTGCTGATGGCTACCATGAACTGGAGACGCTTTTTACGTTTTTAGACTATGGCGATGAACTCACCTTTACGCTCACAGAAGCGTCAGAGGAGATTCAACTAAGTGGGGATGTTGCAGGTATTGCCACTGCCGATAATCTTATTTATAAGGCCGCGAAAATGTTGCAGCCTTTCAATCAAACAGGCACCGGAGTTACTATTCATCTAACCAAAAACCTGCCTATGGGGGGTGGCGTCGGCGGAGGCTCTTCGGATGCAGCCACCACGTTATTAGCATTGAATCAGCTCTGGCAATGTAATTTATCACTCACTGATCTAGCAAAGTTAGGCCTTAAACTCGGTGCCGACGTGCCGGTTTTCATTGCCGGTAAAACGGCCATTGCCCATGGTGTTGGCGAACAACTTGAAGCGGTTGAAATACCACAGAAGTGGTATTTGGTGGTGGCTCCAGCGGTGCATGTCAGTACCGCGGCGGTATTCACGCACCCAGATCTTCCTCGCAATACGCCTAAACTTTCCCGTACTTGGCGCCTCGAGGAGACGGGTAACGACTGTCAAACTCTTGTCAAAAAGCTTTACCCCGAGGTTGAAAAGACCCTCTCGTGGTTGCTAAAATATGCACCAACCAAAATGACTGGTACTGGAGCTTGTTGTTTCGCGGAATTTGAAACGCGCGAGGCAGCGCTGCGTGTGCTCGAATTACTACCATCATCTTGGCGAGGCTTTGTTGCCCAAAATACAAGTGAGTCAATCTGTCATCGACAGTTACGCGCTTGGAAAAACTAGAAGTAGATTGTTTAAGTTAGCTTGTTTTGACTTTGTCAGTTCATTGTCATTGCATGTTAGTCCAAAAAATTCAGTGCCTGAGGAACCCTACCGTGCCCGACATGAAGCTCTTCGCTGGTAACGCAACACCCGAGTTAGCTCAAAAAGTTGCAAAACGTCTGTTTATTGAGTTAGGTGATGCCGTTGTTGGCCGTTTTAGCGACGGTGAAATTAGCGTACAAATCAACGAAAACGTACGTGGCTCAGATGTCTTTATCATCCAATCAACCTGTGCCCCGACTAATGATAACCTAATGGAGCTAATCGTCATGGTTGATGCGCTACGTCGTGCATCTGCTGGCCGTATTACAGCTGTTATTCCATACTTCGGCTATGCTCGCCAAGACCGCCGAGTACGCTCTGCGCGTGTGCCAATTACTGCAAAAGTAGTGGCGGACTTCCTTTCTAGCGTGGGAGTTGACCGTGTTCTAACTGTCGACCTACATGCTGAACAAATCCAAGGTTTCTTCGATGTGCCAGTTGATAATGTTTTCGGCAGCCCTGTGCTGATTGAAGACATGAAAGAACGTCAGTTCGAAGACGTTGTGGTGGTATCACCTGATATTGGTGGTGTGGTGCGCGCTCGTGCAATCGCTAAGCTACTCGACGACAAAGACCTGGCAATTATTGATAAGCGTCGCCCACAAGCGAATGTCTCGCAAGTAATGCATATTATCGGTGATGTAGCCGGTCGTGACTGTATTATTGTTGACGACATGATTGATACTGGCGGTACCTTATGTAAAGCGGCTGAAGCACTGAAAGAACATGGTGCAAAACGCGTATTTGCTTATGCAACCCACCCAGTGTTATCAGGAAATGCGGCAGAGAATCTACGCAATTCAGTTATCGACGAAGTGATCGTCACTGACTCTATTCCACTTTCTGATGAGCTTAAAGCGCTTGATAACATCAAAGTATTAACGCTTGCCGATATGATGGCTGAAACAATCCGTCGCATCAGTAATGAAGAATCTATCTCGGCGATGTTTCAACACTAAGCGTTGACCAGTAAGCCGATGTGGAAAAGCACCTGTTATGGTGCTTTTTTTGTTTATAAGGTTTCATTAGTGGTGGGTTAGTGTTATATTAGCGCGCCTTTTTTAGGCAGGGAGTTTGGTCGCGAACTCTCTGACACATTAACTTAAATTATTTGGAGACAATCCATGTCTGTATACAAACTAGACGCTGAAGTACGTAATGACCTAGGTACTGGTGCGAGCCGCCGCCTACGTCGCGCTGATAAAGTTCCTGCTATCCTATACGGTGCAGGTAAAGATGCAGTTTCTCTAACGCTTGATCACAACAAAGTACTTAAGATGCAAGAAGATGAGGGTTTCTACACTCACATTCTTACACTAAACATTGGTGGTGATGCTGTTGAAGCTATCCTTAAAGACATTCAACGCCACCCGTTCAAGCCTAAGATCACTCACTTAGACTTCCAACGTGTTGATGCTAGCCAGAAGATCCACACTAAGGTGCCAGTACACTTCATCAACGAAGAAGCTATCACTAAAGCGGGTAACACTATTGTTCACCAACTAACTGAAATTGAAATCACTTGTCTTCCTGCAAGACTTCCTGAGTTCATCGAAGTTGACGTGTCTACACTACTAGTTGGTCAAACACTTCACCTAACAGATATCACATTCCCAGCTGGTGTTGCATCAGTTGAGCTTGCTAAAGGTGCAGACCACGACCAAGCTGTTGTTACAGTAAACCCTCCTAAAGCAGCTCCTGCTGAAGAAGAGTCTGCTGAAGACGAAGCTGAGTAATAGTTAAGGTGTTAGCACCTTGAGTACTATTCAAATGCTTGTGGGCCTGGCTAATCCAGGCCCCGAATACGCAAACACCCGTCATAATGCTGGTGCGTGGTTCATCGAAGAACTCGCCAAACGTTACAACTGCCTTCTCAAACCGGACTCTAAGCATCACGGCCTCACTGGCAAAGTGCTTATTAACAATCAAGAATTCAAATTATTAATCCCCACAACTTATATGAATTTAAGTGGTAAAGCGGTGGCTAGTCTTGCCAACTTCTATAAGATCCCTGTGGAGAATATTCTGGTTGCACATGATGAAATGGATCTAGATCCCGGTATCGCTAAACTAAAAAAAGGCGGTGGTCACGGTGGCCACAATGGCTTAAAAGACATCATCGCTAAAATGGCTAATAACAAAGAGTTTATGCGCCTTAGGATCGGCATTGGCCATCCAGGACATCGCGATAAGGTCACAGGTTGGGTGCTAGGTAAGGCACCGCAAGTAGATCAGCAGAAAATTGAAGATGCCATTGACGAAGCAGTTCGTTGTATGGAAATTTTGGCTAAAGATGGCGTGTTAAAAGCGCAAAATAGACTACATTCTTTTAAACCGTAACAGGTTCACTGCTGCGATTGATTGAGTTAACCCAGCGATTGCCTTGCATGGCAGATAAACGACTTAACGTCAGCTGGGTAAAATTTAGGAATAAACACTATGGGTTTTAAATGTGGCATTGTTGGTTTACCAAATGTTGGTAAATCTACTTTATTTAATGCATTGACGAAGGCGGGTATTGAAGCCGCAAACTTTCCTTTTTGTACTATCGAACCAAACACTGGTGTCGTCCCTGTACCAGATGCACGTCTTGATCAGCTTGCTGAGATCGTCAATCCACAGCGCGTTATTCCAACGTCTATGGAGTTTGTAGATATTGCAGGCTTAGTAAAAGGCGCATCAAAAGGTGAAGGACTGGGTAACCAATTCCTTGCTAATATTCGTGAAACCGACGCCATCGGCCACGTAGTTCGCTGCTTTGAAAATGAAAATATTGTTCACGTAGCTGGTCAAATAGACCCTGCAGAAGACATTGATGTTATTAACACTGAGCTAGTGCTAGCGGATATGGACAGCGCGGATCGTGCTATGCAGCGTAATGCCAAAAAAGCCAAAGGTGGCGACAAAGATGCCAAATTTGAACTGACGGTATTGGATAAAGTAAAAGCGCATTTAGATGAAGGGTTGACGCTACGCTCGTTAGAGCTGAGCAAAGAAGAAAAAGCAGCCATTGACTACCTTAACTTCTTAACGATTAAACCAACCATGTACATTGCTAATGTCAATGAAGATGGTTTTGAAAATAACCCTTACCTAGACAAAGTGCGTGAAATTGCGGCTGCAGAAGATGCCGTGGTGATCCCTGTTTGTGCTGCAATTGAAGCTGAGCTTTCAGAACTTGAAGACGAAGACAAAAAAGAGTTTATGGATGACTTAGGCTTAGAAGAGCCTGGCTTAAACCTTGTTATTCGCGGCGGCTATGAACTACTTAAGTTACAAACTTACTTTACGGCTGGCGTAAAAGAAGTACGAGCTTGGACTATTCCAATTGGTGCTACAGCACCACAGGCCGCAGGTAAAATCCACACCGATTTTGAACGTGGCTTTATTCGTGCTCAAACCATTGGCTTTGCAGACTACATTGAATACCGTGGTGAAGCTGGCGCTAAAGATGCTGGCAAGATGCGCCAAGAAGGTAAAGACTACATCGTTAAAGACGGCGATGTCATGAACTTCTTATTTAATGTGTAAGTATTGCTAGCAGTAAGCGCAAAGCATAACACACCATTTAATTAAAAAAGGAGCGCTAGCTCCTTTTTTGTTTTCATCAAATCAAGACTGGATTTGCTAAACTGATGTGAAATAGTTGCAAGTAGGTATGTGGGTTTGATATAAAAACAGGCCGTTTCGCTTAATTTATCTGCAAACAAACTATGTTAGCGGAAATTTTGCAAAAAAGGTGTTGACGGCTTCGGGGCATATACGCATAATACGCCCCGCATCAGCGATGATGAGAAATTAAAGAGATGGCTATGTAGCTCAGCTGGTTAGAGCACATCACTCATAATGATGGGGTCCCCT
>NZ_JBLWMW010000050.1:0-25316 GCF_048515945.1 Pseudoalteromonas 'SMAR' | reverse complement strand
GCTCCGGATCTCGGAACAATGAACCCGTGCCAGTCGATGAAATCGCGGTAGCCCTCGGCTTTGAGCCTCGCCCAGCAGGCGGAGGCTGGCATTGCCTCACGTGGTCCGACTATAACTGGGAGCAGGTAGCTGAATTGGTCGCGAATGAGTCCAAGCTACTCAGGGAATACATGATCGAGTATTCGGCCATTTCTAACGGGTACTCCGTTCCGAGCTGGGCTTATCCTGGGCCGAATCAGACAGATCAGAAATTCTATACGCGTCGTCGGGATCTGAAGCGGGACAGCGGCATGAGTTCACAGTCAACCGTTCACGAACGCGAGACCTGTAACACTTATGCAGCGAAGAACTCCAACCTCATGACCTGGTTGTATCCGGCTTGCAGTACCCTCGAAGACCTAGCAAATGCCTTCGACAACAGGGCTGAGTTGATGCGCGCCGCAGGCCGAGCTGATGCTTTTACATGCTCCCGCGACCTCACTGCCAGCTCGTACGCACTTGATGTATCAAAATGCCCTTCAGTATTCCCTCGTTCTTCTATGGAGAGCGGAATACATAAAGTTACTTCCTTTTAGTCTACCTCGGGGCCTGTTGGCCCCTTTTTTGACTATTGCGCCCCAAATGGGCAAATAGCGACCGCAGCTTCTAATAAAAAACGCGAAATAATGTCTCTTGCATGAACATATTTAAACAGGAGATGACTCATGAACAAATCAGTACTCTTATTTTCAATTCTTTCGGTCGCATCGGTTTCTGGCTGTCAATCGCTTATGGGGCCGTCCGAAGAAGTTCCCCTGGCCGTACAAGGATATGAGATTACCGTTTCCACTGGGAAGTCCCTTGTTTCCTCTCAGGCGATCAGCCAAGTCTTTCTGCCAAACGGCTACAGCGAAGTTGATCACTTTGGAAGAAAGGGAGAAAACGACAAAGTGCGAGCTACATCAATCTATCATCAAGGATTATCCGAAATAACTCTTAAAGAGTCTGTATATCTGGAAACCGATTTGTCGAATAAGCACAGCGAATCATACAGAAAAGTAAGATTTCGAGTCGGATGCCAGGAGCTTGAGGATACATCAGTTTGCCGAGCAAAAGTAATTTCAGCTCAATCCGCGAGCCACTTCATCACCAGGAACGAGCTTTCCGATTGGAATGAAGCGAACAGTCTTCGATCAATCGTCAGCCCTCAGTACCAAGGCAGTATTGTGTACCAAAGAAACTAAGCAAGGAGTGTCACCATGGGAATCTTAAAACGTTTACTACCTCGCCACTCTAATAATACCGATGCGGAAAGCGCCGACCGGATGCTAATAAAACAGCTAGTGTCCGCTCGGGAAACTATTGATCAGCATGAAAAAAACATGCGGGAAACGCTAGCGCATCTCGAACATATCCTTCATCCGGATAACTATGTCAGCGCCAAGTTAGAGAACGGCATCCTGACTGTAACCCACCGATATTGATAAGGAATAAACTATGGATACTAAAGATAAAGCGAGAGTAGTCAGTATTTTGGACTCATTATCTAAGTCAGATCAGTCCGATCCGTATAAGTTTTTGTCTGAGATAAACAAGGCGGCAGAGTCTTCTCTGGATCAAGCCAATATAAAGCAATTGACGAATAGTCAGACCGAACCAACGCTGAAGCAATCTTCTCTCGATATTAGCAAGCTCAGGGAGGAGTCCGCTCTACCGAGAGAGCAAATAGAGGCCATTGAGAAAACTGCGGAACTGGTTTATCGGCTCGAATCGGCTGGATTTCAACGATCAGAAAAGGAAAATTGGGTCAGCGAAATGCTGAACAACCATCAACGAGGATACCTACAGAATGACATTTTCACAGAGGCTGCTGTAGGTCTCGTTTGGATGGCCGCGAAGCTAGTCGAGAAAGCTTTTATAAGCCCTGACAAGGAGCAAAAAACTGACCTGAAGAGCGAACTAGTCTCCGAAATCAAAGGTGAGCTCACAAAAATTAGCAAAGCCGCAGAAAAGCAGCTTGCTCAAAGTCATATTAGGGATGCAACAGCGGAGCGGAACCAGGTAATGTCCCATGCCATATCTCAAGCTCGTGAGCTTTGGAAAAACGGGCAGGAGCAAAAGGCAGACAAGCTAATTGTGCAGACCCATAACAAGCTAACTCAAAGCGCCCGAAAGCAGTTCATGCACTACGAACCAAGCCCTGAGCATCGGAAGGTAGTATCTCAGGCAGAGGGTCGGGAGAAGGCGCGAGCAAAACTCGCAGAAAAAGCCCAAGATGCGACTATTGGTCACCAGAAAGAACGTGACCGAGACAAAGGGTTGAGCTTGTAGCAGTCAGGTTGGTATCACAGAGCCCCGGTACATCCGGGGCTTTTTTATGATTAATTGGATTTAGGAGGATTGACTTCAGCCTCACGCAAGGCGGCTCGCATCTCCTCCATGTCGCTATCGAGCTGCTCAAACATCAAATCCATATCACCAGAAAGTGCTTCTCGCTGCTGTTCCAAGCGCGAAATTCGAGCTTCTCGTTCAGCTTGCCGAGCAGCAAAGGTCTTCTCTTGCGCGGCTTGCTCTTCAGCGGTTGGCGGATTGTCGAAATCATGCCACGCTTGCGCGAAATCGCGTCTGAATTCTTCAGACTGGATCTGCTGCTGCACCTCGTGGGCTTTCTGTTGAACGACGACCTCTTGCCGTCCAGATAAAGCAAAATACAAAATTATTGCTGTAAGTGGCATAGAAATAGCGATGCCGTAGAGTATAGATTTCATAGTAGTCCCCTTAGTTATTTTTAATACCTGGTTGCGAAACCGAGAATCCGGTTTCAGCCGAGTTCGTTACATTGGCCGCACGTTCAGTCTGAAGGCGCTCAGAAATGCGCATAGAAAGGTTCTTAGACTGACTCTGGCGGCTATCTAGGCTTGCGTACTGTGCGTCGGACGCGGACTGCTCAGAGCTATCAGTAATTGAGCGGGATCGTGAATAAAGCACATCTTGTGACCGTGATGTTTCTAGATCCCAGGTTTGACCGAAAACAGAATTGCCCCGACCGTAAACCGTTAATTCGCCAACCGACGCGGTTAAGCTCTTAGGGTCCACACTGAACGCTCCACAGCTCCAGTCATACTTTCCCTCGTAGCGATAGCCTCTGCTGGTAGGGACAACACAATTCTCTCCAAACTGCCTTTTGGCTATCTTTCGAGCGGCTTCAGGGAGGTCTTTGCGACCTAGTTGATGGCTCATGGCCTGCGCAAGTCCAAATTTCACGCTCTGTCCTTCAGGAATGGACTGCCCCGATGCGAGCTCATCCATAGTTGCCTCAGCAACCAAGCCATATAATGCCCAGCAAGCCCCATCATCGAGGAGGTACTGTGCTGGGATACGCATCGTCGAGGGCATACCGGTAGTTGCCCAGTTGTAGGCAGCTTGTTCTACCTCAAGCTGACACTGGCCTAACGTTTTTTCTTTGTTCCAAGCCATACAGGCTTGAGCACTGGTTAAAACCGGTTTCGGCTCTCTACGGGGAAACTGAGGCGCGCGGGGCTTTGTAACAAGAGAACAGCTCTTAATGGCAGACGCGGTAGGTCCATACGTTGAGCGGCCCTGCTCAACATAGGCAAATAGCTCATTCATAAGTGCGAGTGGCGCTGTCTTTACCGACAACCGATCAGTTTCTTGCGCCTGCTTGCGGTTAGATAGTTCCGTGGCATCTCTTTGGGAATCCGTTTCTGTCGTTCGAGATTCCTGACCGGTACGCTCTTCTTGGCCGTTCTGTCGCTGGATCTCTTTAGAGTTTTCTTCGTTGATGGATTTTTCGAGCTGAGAGCGGTTTTCCCGGGCGGATTTCTCACTCACACTTGCGCTTTGTTGAGCATAGGCTTGAGCACCAATTAGCAGTGCGGCCAACCCTATGAGCAACTTAAATGAGAAGCTCTTGGTTTTCATGTACACCTCCTGATTAAACGATTCCACGTTATTTTCTCGCAGCAATAGTCAGATCAGCGGGTGTGTTCTTGCCCGTTTTGGGCGCAAGGTTATTTTTCTGTAAAAATTTCGCAGGGGTGAAATATGGATGGGCTACCAACGTTCTGAGAGGTTCAGAAGAAATTCATATATTTGTAAGGTCAGATCATGTACAATTTTGCACCTTTTATTTTCGTTTCGGAGCCGGGCGGCTGCGAGCATATTTTGAGGAGTGTACATAAGCGTGTACATAACTCAGATTTAAAATAGGCAATTTTTTATATGTCCAATGAAATCAATAAGTTAAGAAATATAGCAATTATAGCGCACGTCGACCACGGTAAAACAACGCTAGTAGATAAGCTACTTGAACAGTCAGGTACTCTACAGCAGCGCGGTGGTAACGAAGAGCGAGTGATGGACTCCAACGATCTAGAAAAAGAGCGTGGTATTACCATCCTGGCTAAAAACACGGCTATCACTTGGAATGACTACCGTATCAACATCGTGGATACTCCAGGACACGCCGACTTCGGTGGTGAGGTAGAACGTGTACTTTCGATGGCTGACTCAGTGTTACTGCTTGTGGATGCCCAAGAAGGCCCTATGCCACAAACGCGCTTTGTAACGCAAAAAGCATTCGCGCAAGGCCTTAAGCCAATCGTGGTAATTAACAAGATTGATAAGCCAGGTGCACGCCCTGACTGGGTAATGGATCAGGTATTCGATTTGTTTGATAACCTTGGCGCCACAGACGAACAGTTAGACTTTAAAGTGATTTACGCATCGGCTATTAACGGCTGGGCAACGCTTGATTTAGATGACGCTTCAGACAACATGGAGCCTATGTTCCAAGCAATCGTTGATGATGTTGAAGCACCTAATGCTGACCCATCTGGCCCATTCCAAATGCAAATCACCCAGCTTGACTACAACTCATACGTTGGCGTTATTGGCGTAGGTCGCGTTAAGCGCGGCTCTGTAAAGCCAAACCAACAAGTGACGGTTGTCGGTGCTGATGGCACTACACGTAATGGTAAAGTAGGCCAAGTACTTGGTTACATGGGTCTTGATCGTAATGAAGTGGACGAAGCCGGTGCTGGCGACATTATCGCGATTACAGGTCTAGGTGAGCTTAAGATCTCAGATACAATCTGTTGCCCTAACAACGTTGAAGCGCTTCCAGCTCTTTCTGTTGATGAGCCAACGGTAACCATGACTTTCTCGGTTAACACGTCACCGTTCTCAGGCCAAGAAGGTAAATATGTTACTTCACGTAATATCCTAGAGCGCCTAGAAGATGAGCTTGTCCACAACGTTGCGCTACGTGTTGAAGAAACCGATAACCCAGATAGCTTCCGTGTTTCTGGTCGTGGTGAGCTTCACTTAGGTATTCTTATTGAAAACATGCGTCGTGAAGGCTATGAGTTAGCGGTTTCGCGTCCAGAAGTAATCCTACGCGAAGTGGACGGTCAAATTGAAGAACCGTACGAGACCGTTACTATTGACTGTGAAGAAGAGCACCAAGGCTCTATTATGGAGCAGCTAGGTCACCGTAAAGCGGAAATGACCGACATGTCTCCTGACGGTAAAGGTCGTATTCGTATGGACTTCATGATGCCGGCACGTGGTTTAATTGGTTTCCAAACTGAGTTTATGACACTGACTTCAGGCTCTGGCTTGATGTACCACACGTTCTCACACTACGGACCGCATAAAGGTGGCAACATTGGCCGGCGTAAGAACGGTGTATTGATTGCAAATGCTCAGGGTAAAGCACTGACCAACGCACTATTTAACCTGCAAGAACGTGGTCGCTTATTTATTGGTCACGGTGTTGAGGTGTATGAAGGCATGGTTATCGGTATTCATAGCCGTGATAACGACCTGACAGTAAACGCCCTAAAAGGTAAGCAATTAACCAACGTTCGTGCCTCAGGTACGGATGAAGCGCAAAGCTTAGTGCCGCCAGTAAAGATGTCACTAGAGCAAGCGCTTGAGTTTATCGATGACGACGAGCTTGTCGAAGTAACACCGGAAAATATCCGTATTCGTAAAAAACTACTGACAGAAAGCGAGCGTAAGCGCGCCAGCCGCCAAGCTAAGTAAGCTAGATTAACATCGAAAGACGCCGCAATTGCGGCGTTTTTTTATGGCAAAATGACGGGGTCTAAAAAAGGCCGTACTCAGCGGTTTCTTCGGGCTCGTAATTTTGTAGGTGCTCGGGGCGGAAAATCGCGCTTGGGTCTATCAGCAAACTGTGTTTTTCACCTAATTTGACTAGCCCTTTCATGAGCTTTTTAGTTTGCGGATCCACCTCAAAGCCAATGCTAGTGAGCTCGTGCAAAGGCTTTATATCGCTCTCTTCGCAGTGCACATTATCCTCTACCTTATCCACCAGTAAGCCAATATATGG
Source organism: Pseudoalteromonas 'SMAR' (assembly GCF_048515945.1). Taxonomy (NCBI): domain Bacteria; kingdom Pseudomonadati; phylum Pseudomonadota; class Gammaproteobacteria; order Alteromonadales; family Pseudoalteromonadaceae; genus Pseudoalteromonas; species Pseudoalteromonas 'SMAR'. The sequence continues at coordinate 18,961 of NZ_JBLWMW010000050.1, read as the reverse complement.
GCTTTGTCCATCTTGCGTTGTAAACACAATAATGGGTTTGTGATCGAGCATAATTTGTTCGCGGGTCGACTCAAATAGACGCATGAGCTTATAAAAAGTGGTGCTGCGTTCTTTTTCTAGTTGTTCAATGGCGGCTTGCTTGTTGCCTTTAGCTGACATGGTCAGCAGTTTATCAGCCATGGCATGGAGTTTATTATGCGGCTCTTCAAAACGGTGTAGCAGTGCTTTTAAGTCTTCGTTGTCGGTTTTAAAGCTATAATACCATTGCCCAAATGCGCATTGAGTTGGATCTTTTGCTTTATTAAAAGGGGTATCATTGACAATACTTTGTTCCAACGCCGCAAGCCAGTCGCGATGATCTTGTTCGCGCTCTTGTAGCATAGTGACCAGAGCCTGATTGGTTTCGTAAGAAGAGCACTTGTTGAGAATGATCCCCAAGTCAAAAATGGGCGTTGGCACCCCTATGTAGTCTTTTACTCCTAAGAAGCTGGGGTTGTCATTGGGTAAGTCAGTGAGATTGTCGTCGTAGCGCTCGGTTAGAAGAATATCGAGGATTTGCAGTGATATTGTTTTTTTCCCAACGCAAAAGTTTATTAAATCCATCTTTGCCTCGCTTGCCAAAATTATTCTCTAAGCATAGAACATTATTAGAAAAAGGAGCGATAAACCGGTAATTTCTTTTGCTCTGGAGCGAGCATAAATACCTCGCGTATGATTTTATTGGTTACCAGTGTTTGTTCCAGCGCATTGAGTAAACAAGGGGCCTGAATAGGGCTATCACATGCCTGAACCGCTAAGGTTAACATCTGAGCATTAAGGAAGCCCTCGAACGTTTGCTCATTGACCAACATATTGGCTTGACTGGCTTGTTGACGGAACTGCTTACAAAGGGCTGCTTGGCACGATTCAGGATCCGGCACCACCTCAGTGACCAGTAAATCAACGGCGCCATTGAGTCGAGCGTAGAGCTCATTCGACGCGGCAAAAGAAACCGTAGCAAAATAAGGGTGGAAGTTATCTTGTTGAGCTTGGTTAATAAATTTAGCTAATGGTTCGTACGTTCCTACCATGGCAATGGCATCGACCCCTTGCTCTTTAGCTTTATTCAGTGCTTGCGCGATATCTCCGGTATTGCGCCGAAAGCGAGTGATCACCACAGGTGTTTGCCCTCTGCGCTTAAGCGCTCTGGTTAAGCTTTGCTCGACCGTGAGGCCAAACTCATCCGCTTGAATAAGAAAACCAATTCGTTTCAGTCGTTGCTCATCCATCAGGTAGCGAATGATTTCTTGCGCCTCGAGATCATAGCTGGCCCGTAAGTTAAATACCGAGAATGTCTTAGGCTGTTGTAAAAAGTCAGCGCCAGTGTAGGGCATCAGTAAGGGCACTTTAGAGTGCTCTAGTATTGCTTTAATGGCAAAAGATGTGGGGGTGCCCATAACCCCAAATAAAGCATCAACTTGATGCTGATAGATTAGAGTGCGGGCATTGATAACGGTTTTACTCGGCTCATAACCATCATCAAGGGTGATGAGTTCAACCGCTATTTGCTCTGGACGTTTGGTTTTATTGTAATGATTAAAATGCAGTTCAGCCCCAGCTTTGAGCTGACGTCCTATTTCCTGAGCTGGACCGGAAAGCGCCGTTGACATACCAAGCTTTATTGTACCTTCTGCCGCCGCGAGGCAAGACAGCCCTACAGCAAAAACAATCAGACTAATTTTTATCAACCGTGTGCGCATACACTTCCCTAAGTGCTTCTCTCAGCGCTTTTATTAACGCTTTTTTACCTGTTAAGCCCAGCTCTGTGATCACGTGCTGAGATGATTGTTGCTGTAATACTAGTCGAATAATCAGGGCTTTGGAAATAGTGGTTAGCAAATTAATTACCTGCGGTGTACAAAGAAGTTGTTGCCACAGCACTGGCGCTATTTGTTGCTCGCTGCTTTGCTGATTAACAGCTAAATGGCAAAATAACGCCTGATGCCCTGCAGGGGGTGCTGTACTTGCTAAAGAGGCCAAGATGGCGGCCACCAAATCACTATCAAGCTGTTGGTATTGTCCCTGTAGTTGATAAAAAAAGCTGGCCTTAAATTGTCCTGCGATGGCCAACATTGGCTGATCTTGATGCAGTACTATCATGGCATACTCCCCGCTGGCCTTATCCTTTTTAAAGCCCAGTTTTACCGGGGTAAAGCCAGCCTTTTGCCAAAAATTAACCAGGGCAGTGGTACAGCCAAAGCTGCTACCTATGTAGGTGCTTTCTGTGGCTAATTGCTGCTGAAGGTATTTGAGCAATGCCGTGCCGATACCACGCCCTTGGCATTCCGGCTGTACTGCAATTCTCACTATGCGGGCACCACGCTGTTGTACAAAGCGTATATCGCCACTACTGGTTGCTAGTTGCTGGGCCATAAGGTGACCGGCGGGGCGTCGCTGCCCTGTCATAATACTTTGGCAAAGAGGCTCAGACAGACCGCCTTCAACAATTACCAAGCTGACCGCCACTAAGTCTTGCTGATTAAATACAGCGTAAAGGCGCAAATCTGGTGCGTCTAATAGCTGGCGTAAGTCGTCGACACTGGTCTGATAATGTGCCAACACCAACAGTGAAAAAACCTGTTGTAACAGTGCTTCATTAGTGGCTAATTGCGCCTGTGACAGAACCTGATAACTGAGGTCACCTTGGCAACACACTGGGGTTGTTTTGCATTCTAAAGCGAACAGCTTGGTGATGTGTAGCTCCAAAGGGTCGTTATGGTTATAGCGGATGGGCAGATGCAAATTATATTCTGCAAAATGGGGAAACTGAGCGGCTAAAAACCGTTTAAACCGCAATGTGTAGCCACGGCCGTTGCCCTCGTATCCGATCAGAGTGCTGGCAAAAACACAGCGATGGCCTAACTGGCTAATGGCCATCAATGTTGGTACTGGCAGCGCTGCCGCCTCATCAACCAGTATAATACAGTTGGGGTCAAGGTTATGGTGTTGCTGCAGTAACACATCGGGTGCCATGTAACTTAGGTTAGCAAGTTGCTTTTGTTGCACCGCATAGGGAGTACCAAGCTCCTGTGCCAGCATGCTAAAGCAGCTTTTGAGGGCGTGAAAGTGACGACTACATAGAATAAATGACTGTTGTGGTAGTTGGGCTGCTAATAGCCCTAATAAGGCACTTTTGCCACGGCCGCGGTCAGCACTTAAGAGGATGGGGGCAGTGTTGGTGCTTAAGCGCTGTTGTATTTCCTTTAGTACTTGCTGCTGTGCGGCGATACCACATTGACTTGGGGGAGCGCTGTAGTGGTTGGGTAAGTGCCAACCATGTTGCTGGCTTAGCTGCCATGGGGGCTGTTGTTGCCACAAAGTTTGCCAGCGGCGCAAAAAGTGACTCTTTGACAGCTGTTGTTCAGCCGAACACCAGCGGCTAATGGCCGGGTCGAGCCAGTGGCTTAAGCTTTCGAGTTCGGGCAAGAGTAACACCAGCATACCGCCAGCTTTAACTGTGCCAGAGGCTGCTGCCAGCTTATTTGGGTGAATACCGCTATAACCATCATAAATGACTAAGCTGAACTCTTGGCCGAGAATTTGGTGAAGATGCTCTGGCCACTGGGCTTGATTAAAAGAGGCGGTGGTGCTGAGGGTTAAAGTGTCAGCAAAGGAGGCAAATAAGTCTGAGCTTTGTTGATAACACCAAGCTTGTTCGCCGCAGATTAGCAACAGTTGCCGATGACGAGCATCGGCAAGTTGTTGCATTAGCTGCTCGAGGTTAGATGGACTGCAATCTGGCATAGGCCGTTACCAACCACTTGGTGCCGACATCATCAAAATTAACCTGAATGCGCGACTGTGCGCCACTGCCTTCATAATTAAGCACGGTGCCAGCTCCAAACTTAGCATGGAGGACGCGTTGACCCAGATTAAAGCCACTGCCCTCGAACGCGGCATGACTAATGGATGGACTGAAACGGCCATTATTAGCAGGGCGCGAAACCTGGGTTTTTATTCTGATTTCTTCCATGCAGTCTTCAGGTATTTCACGTAAAAAGCGTGATGGGCTATGGTGCTTTTCTTGGCCATAAAGGCGGCGGCTTTCAGCGTGACTGATGTAAAGCTTATCCATGGCGCGAGTCATACCAACATAACAAAGTCGACGCTCTTCTTCTAAGCGGCCAGACTCTTCATTGCTTTGTTGTGATGGAAACATGCCTTCTTCCACACCCACCATAAAGACTAACGGAAACTCCAATCCTTTGGCCGAGTGCAGGGTCATCATTTGTACAGCATCTTCATGCTCATCGGCTTGACCCTCTCCGGCTTCCAAAGAGGTATAGGCCAAGAACCCTTGCAGTGGAGAGGTGAAGTCCTCATCGACGGGCAACTCGTACTGACCACAGGCACTGATCAATTCTTCCAAGTTTTCTACTCTGGCGCGACCCTTTTCACCTTTTTCCGCTTGGTACATTGCCATCAGCCCTGACAGCTCGATGGTTTTTTGTGCCTGCTCAGCAAGCTCCAGCTCGGCTATGGTATCGTCTAAGTGCTCAATTAATTCAATAAATTTGGTCACTGCCGTAGCAGCACGACCGGCTAAATGCTTTTGCGCCACCACAGCCTTGGCAGCGTCCCACAAAGGAATGGACTCATTACGAGCACAATCGCGAATATGACTAAGGGTTTTATCGCCAATGCCACGGGTTGGCGTGTTGATGACCCGCTCAAAAGCGGCATCGTCATTGCGATTGCTGACGATACGAAGGTAACAAAGGGCATCTTTAATTTCTTGCCGTTCGAAGAAGCGCATACCGCCATAAATGCGATATTTTAAGCCTTCTTGCAGCAGTGCTTCTTCTAACACTCGAGATTGAGCATTGTTGCGGTACAACACCGCGCTATCGCTTAGGGCATTGCCGGCTTGCAACCATGACTTAATTTTACCCACCACAAACCGCGCTTCATCCAGCTCGTTAAAGGCGGCATAAATCGAAATCGGCTCGCCTTCGGTACCATCGGTCCATAAGCTCTTGCCCATGCGTTCCGCATTGTTTTCTATTAAGGCGTTAGACGCTTTCAAAATAGTGGCTGTAGAGCGGTAATTTTGCTCCAAGCGAATGGTCTCGGCATTGAAGTCATCTAAAAAGCGCTTAATGTTTTCGACTTTGGCACCACGCCAGCCATAAATGCTTTGGTCGTCATCGCCGACGATCATTATGTTACTGTCCCCACTGGCAAGTAAGCGCAGCCAAAGATACTGAATGCTGTTGGTGTCTTGGAACTCGTCCACCAACATGTGGCGAAAACGCTGCTGATAGTGACGCAACAAAGTGGGCTGTTGTTGCAGTAGCTCATAACTGCGCAGTAGGATCTCAGCAAAATCAACCAACCCAGCGCGGTCACAGGCGTCTTGATAGGCACTGTATACTCTTAGCATGAGTTGTTCATTGACGTCATAGGCGGTGATGTCTTTAGGTCGTAGTCCCTCATCTTTGCGGGCGCTGATATACCAGCTAAGTTGCTTAGCAGGCCATTTTTTTTCATCAATGTTCATCGACTTGAGCAAACGTCGGATCATTCGCTGCTGATCGTCACTGTCTAAGATTTGAAAAGATTCGGGTAATTTGGCCTCGCGGTGGTGGGCGCGCAACATGCGATGAGCTAGGCCGTGGAACGTGCCTATCCACATACCGCCAACCGGTCCATTCAGCGTTGCCTCAACACGAGCGCGCATTTCTTTGGCGGCTTTGTTGGTAAAGGTGACGGCAAAGATACTGAAGGGAGAGGCGTGCTCGACTTGCATTAGCCATGCAATGCGATGCACCAAAACGCGCGTTTTTCCCGAGCCAGCTCCTGCTAGCACCAGCATATTTTGCAACGGGGCCGCGACGGCATCCCGTTGTTTATCATTAAGGCCGTCGAGTAATTCTGATACGTCCATTGCGTTGCCCATTTGCTCAAATGACAGCAAGTATACCGACTCATGCCGGCAAATCCCAGTCACTGCCAATGAATTTGCCAGAGCGAATATCTAACTTATTGATATTTATGAATTGATATACTGGATTTATATACAGTTTGAATTATTTTTCTAGCACCGCTTTGAGTCGGCTTTGAATTTCTTTTACCAGCAAGTCAGGCTGAAACTTCGATAAAAAAGCATTACATCCGACTTTTTCGACCATAGCATTATTAAAGCTACCACTGAGTGAGGTGTTGAGAATAATATGGAGGTCTTTTAAGCGACTGTCATTGCGTATTTCATAGGTGAGCCGGTAACCATCCATCACTGGCATTTCGGCATCGGTGATCACCGCAAGTAACTCTTTTTGCACATCAATGCCTTCATCGGCCCAGTGTTTCAGTACGTTAAGGGCTTCTTGACCGTCGGTTGCCGGAATGATTTCAATGCCCAGTTGGGCTAGGGTATCTGCGACCTGACGTCGTGCCGTGGGGGAGTCGTCGGCATGGAGCACTTTGCGGCCTTGAAATTCATTGATGATCTCTTTGTCGAGAATGTCTTGTGGAATTTCGACTTGGTACTCAATAATTTCGGCCAGCACTTTTTCAACATCGATGATTTCGACAATGTGCTCGACGTCGTTACGCTTAATTTTGGTGAGTGCGGTTAAATAGTGATTACGCCCCGCTGTTTTTGGCGTTGGCATAATCTCGGTCCAAGTGGTATTAATAATATGATCCACTTTACCGACCAGAAAAGCCTGTACAGAGCGGTTGTACTCGGTAATAACTAAGTTGCTGTCAGGGTCTCGCTCACACGGTGGCATGCAAATAGCGTCGCGCAAATCAATCACTGGCACCGATTCACCACGGATATTGGTGACACCACACACTTTAGGGTGAGCATTGGGCATTTTATTAAGCTTGGGCAGCTTAACTACCTCTTTAATCTTGAACACATTGAGAGCAAAAAAGTGCCGGCTATGGAGATGAAACAGCAGCAGCTCTAGGCGGTTTTCCCCCACCAGTTGTGTACGTTGATCTACAGAGGCCAATACGCCAGCCATGTGAAACCCTCATTACTTCTATGCTCTATAACTAAGACTATATCAAAGATGTGACTCTGTCGTATTGTTTTTTCCCTAAAATCTACAGTATGGTAAGCCTAACTAATTGCTAGGGAAGTATTATGCCAATTTTCTTAAAGCGTTTAGTGGTAATGGTGCGTGCACACATTGACCAAGCCAGCTGGCAACTGCTACTGACAGCGACACTCGTCCATATGGCAGTAACATGGGGCTTGTTATGGTTGGCGGATGAATCAGCACTATTACCGCTTAACACCTTTTTTTATTATTACGTGGTCACCACTTCGACGGTGGGCTACGGTGATTTCAGTGCGACAACAGAATGGGGGCGGATGGTTGTTGCCATTGTGCAAATCCCATTTGGATTAGCGTTATTCGGTGTGTTGCTGGGTAAAGCGGGACAATTTGTGACTTTTTGGGTGAGAAGAAGTATGACAGGGGAAAAAGACTTTGCACATTTGCAAAATCATATTGTAATTTTTGGCTGGCATGACGTCAGAACGAAAAAGATGGTCGATTATATTCTCGGAGATGATAAGCGTGAGGATCGAAAAATTGTATTAGCGGTTACCGATGCCATTGAACATCCGCTACTCAGCTACCCTGAGGTGGCTTTTGCACGCTTAGCCAGCTTTACCGATGACGAACAACTTAGTCGCATTAATATTACTCAGGCAGATAAAGTCATTATTGACGGCGATGATGATAATCAAACGTTTACTACGGCATTAAAGCTCAGTAAGGTGGTGAAACCACAAGCGCACATCAGTGCCCACTTTTTAGATGATACCAAAGCCATGCTGCTGCGAGAGCATTGCCAAAACGTTGAGTGTTCGGCGTCGATGTCGGCAGAAATTTTGGTGCGAGCCATGCAAGACCCAGGCTCCAGCCGCATTCAAGAAGAGTTGCTGTCAACATTGAAAGGCGATACCCAGTTTAGTTTAGTATTACCTGATGACGTCAAGCAGTTGACCTTTGGGGATATTTTCAATTATTTTAAGCAGCACCACAATGCCACTTTGTTGGGGGTGGCGCACGATGTTAATGGCCTAAAAATGGACTTAAACCCACCATTAAATTACCCGATCACAGCGGGAGACATTGTGCATTATATTGCTCCGCATCGCATTCTAGCTGCTGAAGTGAATTGGACTGAGTTATGTTCACCGAACTCTTCTTGCTGATCTTTTTATTGTGTGCTTACTTACTGCCGGTGGCGTTAATTGCCGGCAGTAAACGCACCCAAGGCCATGAGAAAAACGGTTGGCTAATTGGTACCTTACTGTTTTCCTGGATTGCGCTTATTTTATACTTTAGCATCATCCCGAAAGGGGGCCGAAGCAAGACTAAGCGCAAAAAGCCTTAATGCTCCGACATGGCGATGATGGTTTGCCACTCAGTAGCGACGATTGGCATCACAGAGAGCCTACCGCCTTTTTTTAAAGCCAGCTCAGTAAGTTCAGGGTTGGCTTTTATGGCTTTTAACGTCACCGGCGTGTTTAAATGCTGGCGATAGCGCAAGGTGACACCAAACCAACGCGGCTGCTCTGGAGTGGCTTTGCCATCGTAATAATCACTGTGCAGATTAAACTGCTCCGGATCAGGACTTGCTCCTTTTACTACCTCAGCGATACCGACCACCGCAGGCACCTTACAGCTAGAGTGATAAATAAACACCAGATCGCCAGGCTGGACGTTATCGCGTAAAAAATTTCTAGCTTGATAATTTCTTATTCCTTCCCAGAAAGTTTGTTGCTGAGGCGCCTGTTGCAGATCATCAATTGAAAAAGCATACGGTTCGGTTTTAAAAAGCCAATAAGCCATAACAAAAGTCCAATAGTGCGATAGGGTTAGCATAAGTGTATTATACTGATTTGAACAACGTATGCAGCGTGACCTGAAAAGCGCTGAGCATACCTATGTGGTAACAGTAAAACGGGAGCCAAGAATGAGCCGAATATTGCAGAACCTGTTGGATTTACTCAGCCTTGAGGAAATTGAACAAGGAATATATCGAGGACAAAGTCAAGATTTGGGGTTTCCGCAAGTGTTCGGTGGGCAGGTGATGGGACAAGCGCTTTCTGCCGCAAAATATACGCTACCAGAAGGTCGCTATGTTAACTCGCTGCACTCCTACTTTTTACGTCCAGGTGACGCCACTAAGCCCATTGTCTACGATGTAGAAAACATTCGTGATGGTCGAAGCTTTAGTACTCGCCGCGTCAGTGCCATTCAATATGGTAAACCGATTTTCTATATGACGGCTTCTTTCCAAGGGGATGAGCCTGGGTTGTCGCATCAGTCTCCTATGCCTGAGGTGCCAGAGCCAGAGTCATTAAAATCCTCTTTGCATTTTTATCAAGAGCATGCCGATCTTATTCCAGAAAAACTGCGGGCCAAATTCACCCAAGAAATGCCACTGGACATGCGTCCGGTGAACTTTCAAAACCCATTTAAACCCAATAAGCAAGAACCGGTTCGTCATGTGTGGTTTAAAGCCAATGGCGATATGCCCAATGATCGCCGCATTCATAATTACCTGTTGGCGTACGCCTCTGACTTTGAGTTTTTGCCCACCGCGCTGCAGCCCCATGGTTTGTCTTTTATGCAGCCAAATATGCAGGTCGCGACCATCGACCATGCAATGTGGTTTCACCGCCCGTTCAGGTTGGATGACTGGATCCTTTACAGCGTTGACAGCCCCAGTGCTTCAAATGGCCGCGGCTTAGTACGTGGTCAGTTCTTTAATCGCCAAGGGGAGTTGGTGGCTTCAACTATCCAAGAGGGAGTCATGCGCCAGCGTTAACATGACCTTATATGAGTGGCTGGCATTGCTAAATACGCAAAGGCAGCAACTCGAGAGCCGCGATAGAGGGGGGAGCGTAGTTGAGCTCCTCCTGCTATATTGAAGATAACGTAAGTAAACCATAAACAAGGTGACGGTATGGCGGTAATCACAGAGTCTCGTATAGGTTACTTCTGTTGGGTGGAATTGAGCTCATCAGATTGGCAAAGTGGTAAAGCGTTCTATCAACAGCTGTTTGACTGGCAGGTGTTAGACCAGCAAATTACCGCTGACAGCTATTATACCATGTTGCAAAAAGGCACGGACGACCTTGCCGCCATGTATCAAATGACTAAAGAGCAGAAAAGCAGCGGGATGCAGAGTCACTGGTTGAGTTATGTTGCAGTAGAGAACACCGATGAAAGTGTACAAAAAGCTCAGCAATTAGGCGCCGATGTAATGATTGAACCTCATGATATTCCCGGCGCTGGCAGAATGGCGATGCTGCAAGAGCCCGGTGGCGCCATTTTTGCGCTATGGCAATCTCTAGGACATATCGGTATCCAAAGAAAGCTTGAAGCCAATACCCCTTATTGGTTTGAATTGGCCAGTAAAGACAGCGCTAAAAGCCGTCAATTCTATCAGTCGATGTTTGGCTGGGAATGTGAAGTAAAAGCCATGGAAAACATGGACTACACCTTGTTCAAGGTCGATCAGCAAGCAGTAGCTGGCATGTTGGAAATGACCGCCGAGTGGGGGGACGATATACCGCCTCACTGGATGGTGTATTTTGCCGTATTAGACTGTGACAGTACCGCCAACCATGCCGAGAAACTCGGAGGCACCATCTGTGTCCCTCCTACGGATGTGGCTGGGGTGGGGCGCTTTGCCGTACTCACTGACCCACAAGGTGCAGTATTTTCGGTTATAGAATCGAGCATGGATGAAATCACTCTTTAATCTGTTGCTAAAACAGTTAGGTTTACCTGGCAATCGGCTGAGCGATTGGCGATACCTGCGAAGATAGCTTGAATGGTACCGCTTTTTTTCATGGCTTGAATCGCTTGATTTAATTGCGGTACTAGCTGCTGATGTTGTTGATGAACATAATGAAAAATATCGTAGCTATTATGCTGCAAACGCCGCATATATAGCTGCTTTAAACCAGACTGACAGATGCCACCAAGGGGAAAAAGATCATCCGCTAATAAAGTCTGGGTATGGCCTTTTTGCAACGCCTGAAAAGCAGAGACTTCATTAGATACCGGGTGGCAAGTAAAGCCGCGTTGTTGGCAATACTGGCTGACAATAAGACTTCCACGGATTGTTACTAAGTCCTGCTGGGGGGTAAGGGTACAATGGCGTTCTTGAGTGCAAAAAATGGCCATACTGACATTGGTTAGTGGCTCCGGCACCTTAATTAAGTTGGGGTACTTGGTAACCACATCATCCACGCGCCCAGCTTCAGCATCATAAACGCCGCTGTTGACATAACTAAGCCCGCGTTGGCTTGGCAAAATAATAATATCCGGCTGGATGCTCAATGGTGCATAAAGTGTCTGCATAAGCGTCGTTATGCGCTCTTTCCCTAATTTATAAGCCACCAGTTCACTGACATTAATTTGATAAGCCACCACGGAGCTGGAACAGCACAACAATAATGATATCCAATAGCGCTTCACAGCATACTCCTTTATTCACTTTGTAATTAAGAGTAGCAAAAAAGCGCCATTTTGCTTTGACCGTAACCTGCTATGTTTATTACTGCTGTATAAAGTGACGATTTAAACGGGTGACTTGCTATTGCTGTTTTTCGTCCCCATAGCTAAATAATATAACTAATGACGTCACACACTTTGAAGGAGACCCACATGGCACTACATGTATTAGTAACTGGGGCTAATCGCGGAATTGGCTTGGAGTTCTGTAAACAATATAAAGCCTTAGGCTGCAAGGTGACGGCGGTGGTGAGAACGGCTTCTGAGGAGCTCGAGGCGCTAGGTGTTGATATTATTGATGGTATCGATGTGGCTACCGACAATGGCAGCAAAAAGCTGGTTGCCGCGTTAGGCGAGCAAAAGCTAGACCTAGTGATCAATAATGCCGGGGTTTTCCATAATGAAACTCTGGCAGAGATGGATTTTGAAACCATAGCACAACAGTTTGAGGTTAATGCCTTAGGGCCAATTCGTATTACCCATGCGCTATTAAACAACCTCAGTGCTGGCAGTAAAGTCGCCATGATCACCAGTAGAATGGGCTCCATTGCGGATAATGGCTCTGGCGGATACATTGGCTATCGGATGTCAAAAGCGGCGTTAAATGCGGCAGGCGTAAGTATGGCGCATGAGTTAAAATCTCAGGATATTGCTGTAGGGTTATTTCACCCAGGCTTTGTGCAAACAAAAATGGTGGGCTATGCCGGCGATATCGGCCCGGATGTCGCTGCTGAACGCCTGATCAAACGTATCGAACAGTTGAACCTGGAAAACAGCGGTGGTTTTTGGCACTCCAATGGGGAAACCTTGCCTTGGTAATGCCTTACTAATCTCACAACGAGACGCCGCAGAATCATCATGATAGTCGTGGCCGTATGGATCAGTCCACCCAAATGGGAGGTGGACTGATATAATCATGCTAGAATACAGCAAACACTTAAATGGTCACTCGCGATGGAACTACAACAAGATACTCCCCTTAGCTTACCCTTGTTTCAACTTGACGATAATATCGAAAGTCGTGATATGGATGCCCCAGATGCCGAAGTTGCCGTACTATTGAGCGAAAACCTATTGGCAAACCTGTGTCAAAACCCAGAACAAGAACAAAGCATCAGCTTTCCTATCGACGATTATGAGCTCAGTAATATTGCTAATGAAGTCAGTGAGCTACTTTGCCACGGTCATCAACTGCAATTAATCTTAAATCGCGGCCCAGTGCTCAGTGCGGTGTTAAATACCGACAATGGCGCCTTATTTGTTTCGCCGCCGATGGAAATGATGCCAACCTTTGACCTCGGCTTAGACGACGAGGACCAATGATGGCAAAACGTGTACTGCTACAGGCCATTGCGCTACTGATCCTAACTGGTTGTGTGGCTTTTGGGGCATCAAAATACGATGACTTATTTGGCCCTGAACAACCGCAAGCAAGGATGACGCAGTACCATCAAGGTGGCGCGCATTATCGCCAAACCATAAAGCCCATTCTAGAAACGCGTTGCGTGGTTTGTCATGGCTGTTATGACGCGCCTTGTCAGTTAAAGCTGTCTTCCCCCGAGGGAATTGACCGCGGGTTATCTAAACAGCGAGTCTACGACGGTACACGCTTGTTAGCGCAAACACCAACGCGACTGTTGTTTGATGGTCAAACCACCACCCAATGGCGGCAACGCGACTTTACCCCAGTGTTAAATGAGCGTGAGCAAACGCCATACAACAACTTAGCTGGCAGTGTGTTGTATAACAGCTTGTTATTAAAAATGTCGCACTCCTTCCCTCAGCAGGGCATTCTAGGGGATGAATTTGATTTCTCGCTAGACCGTAAACAAACCTGTCCCAGTATGGATGAGTTTAGTGCGTTAGCGAAAAAGCAGCCCCATGCAGGCATGCCTTATGGCTTACCGCCATTGGCACAAGACGAATTCAAAGCGTTAGAAGCTTGGCTGCGCGATGGCAGCAAAATGAGCGCGGTAGCCGCACCGACTTATAAGGCATTAGCAGAGGTGGAAAAGTGGGAGCGCTTTTTAAACCAAGCAAGCCCTAAGCACCGATTAGCTGCACGCTATATCTACGAACATTGGTATCTAGCCCATATTTACTTCCCTAACACCGCAGAGCCGAGCTTTTTTAAACTGGTCCGCTCCAGTACGCCACCAGGGCAACCCTTGGCATTGATCAGTACGGTAAGGCCTTTTGATGACCCTAAAGTCGAGCGGGTGTTCTACCGTTTAATGCCAGTACAAAGCAGCATCTTATCGAAAACCCATATGCCACTGGCGCTGGATGATAAAAAGTTAGCGCGACTCAATGCCCAGTTTTTTGCTGCCGACTATGAAGTAACGGAGTTGCCCGGCTACAGCCCGGAGTTAGCTGCAAACCCGTTTAAGGTGTTTAAAGCGATCCCCGTGAACTCGCGTTATCAATTTATGCTGGATGAAGCGGAGTTAATTGTAAAAGGCTTTATAAAAGGGCCTGTTTGCCGAGGTCAAATTGCGCTCAACGTGATAAATGACCACTTTTGGGTGGCGTTTGTTGACCCAGAAAAAAACAGTAATGAAGCCGTCAATCGCTTACTACTAAAACACGATGAAGATTTGGTGTTACCGGCGGCGGAGCAAAGCAATGCTTTACCGCTATCGAGTTGGGCAAAATACGCCAGCAAGCAAAAAGACTACTTACACGCCAAGACAGAATTAGCGGAACAGATGTTTGCCGATGGTAAACGTTTGAATATGGACTTAATTTGGCGTGGCGATGGCCACAATCAAAATGCCGCCCTGACGATTTTTCGCCATTTTGATAGTGCTTCGGTGGTTAAAGGTTTTATAGGCCAAGCACCAAAAACCATGTGGGTAATCGATTACGCCTTATTTGAGCGGATCCACTACCTGCTGGTGGCGGGGTTCGATGTCTATGGCAATATTGGTCATCAGCTGATCACGCGTTTATACATGGACTTCTTGCGCTTAGAAGGAGAGCAAAACTTTTTAAATATGCTGCCGCTGAGTCATCGCCAAGCCATTAAAAGTCACTGGTATCGCAATTCGCATTTAAGTTTAAGTGAGTTTATTAACCGCAAGTCGTTAATTGGCGCGCCGACGGGCATTGAATACCACAGCGATGATCCTAAGCAAGAGCTATATGACAACTTGCATCAAGTATTGGCACCGGTGTTGAACCAAGAGTATGACTTTCGCAGCGTTAAAGGGCCTTTGGCGAAGTTAAATACCTTACCCACCAAAGCGATTAACTTATTGCCGCAAGTCTCGTTTATTTTACAGCAGCAACCCGATGGCGGGCTTCAGCCTTATACTCTGTTGCACCATAACGCCCACTACAATATTTCGAGTTTGCTTAACGAAGAGGGGCAGCGAGCATACCAAGAAGACACCGCTTCGCTAGTGCCTGGTTTTATTGGTGACTACCCCGAAGCCATTTGGTACTTATCGAGCCACTCCGACGCACAAGACTTTGTTACGCGGTTAGGGCAAGTGAGAACGGAGTCGGACTATCAAGCGCTAAGAGCAAGCTATGGCATTCGTAGAACTCACCCTGAATTTTGGCGCTATAGCGACCTATTGCACGATATCGCGCAGCAAACCAGAGGGGTTGAATTTGGCTTATTTGACTACAATCGCCTAGAAAATCGCTAAGATGGTGGAGCACCGCGCTCCATCATCTTTTTGGTTGCTATTTACTGGCGGCGACGGCGGCCTTTACCGCGGCGAGCAATACCTGTTCGTCTAGCCGTACCTTGTAATTGGGATTGGCATATTGAAACTGAATGAGTCCTTGCTGATCGATAACAAATACCGCTGGAACAGGCAGGGCAACTCGACTATTGCCGTCCAAGTCGACAAAATTAACACCGAGTTTATTGCGATACATATCAGCGGTTTTATCCTCTAAAAAGTAAGCCAGTCCCAATGCTTGACTGAGCTCCATTTTATCATCGGAGAGTAACTGATAGTTTGGCGATTCAATGGTGCTTTTCGCTAATGCTTCAGGAGCATCGGGCGCCACAGCAACGATTTGTGCACCTAGCTCAACCACCTGAGACTCGATAGTTTGAATGCGAGCCAACTGACGTGAGCAATAGGGGCACCAGCCGCCACGATACACCACCAACACCGTCAGCTTTTGTTTGTATAGCTCAGCTAAATCCACGGTTTTACCCGCTTTATCTTGTAATGCTAGCTGGGGGGCTTGGAGCCCTGGTAATAGTGGGCGAACTTGTTCAGGCGCTGCGGCGATATTACTGATCTCGGCTGCAGTGACTGAGGTGCTCAGTAATAACACCAGTGATAAAACTAAATGGCGCATAATCTCTCTTTTTATTGCTACAAATGTGGCTTATACAGACCCGAGTACTGACGAAAATCTTTCACTGCGGTATGATAATAGCTGTTATTGATTTCCATATAGAGAGAGCACAATGTCTGCAAACATTACAAAGCTCGTGGTGATGCTAGAGATGCAACATGCCATGAACACTAAGGTCCATGAACAATGGTTCGAGCAAGGGTTCGAATGGTATCGCGCGATTTGGGTGGAATGTGCAGAAATGCTTGACCACTATGGTTGGAAGTGGTGGAAAAAACAAACACCAGACACTGAGCAAGTGATATTAGAGCTGGTGGATATTTTCCACTTTGGCCTATCATTGCGTATTGATGGTGAGACTTCATTTGAGCAACTGGCAACGCAATTACAAGCTGAACTTGGCGAGCCTAAACTTGGTGCAGACTTTAAAGAAACATTAGAGCTGCTGGCCAGTGCTGCGGTCACTGAGCGCCGTTTTGATGCCCAAGCTTTCGCCGGTTGTATGCAGCAAATTGGCATGAGCATTGACGACTTATATCGTGGTTATGTGGGTAAAAATACCCTTAACTTCTTCCGCCAAGATCATGGCTATAAAGAAGGCAGCTACATTAAAGTGTGGCAGGGCCAAGAAGATAATGAACACCTGGTTGAGGTAGTAAAAAGTCTAGACACTGAACATCCAGACTTTAAAACTCATGTCTATGATGGCCTCAAAGCGCGCTACCCAAGTTAGTCGATAGGCAGCAAAGTTCGGTAGTCAGAAACACTCAGGTAATCACTTATTTGTTTTTCTGGCTGCTGACTATCGGGGTTGGCTACCGCTAAAAGGTGGCCAATGCCAAACTCTTTTGCCGCAGCCAGCACGCTCAGACTGTCGTCGACAAACAAGGTGCGTGACTTATCAAACCCTAAATCTTTCTCCACCTGCTGCCATAGCAACTGACTCTCTTTACTGACGCCATATTCGTGTGTTGATACCAACTTATCTAAGTACTGATCAAACTGAGTCCGCTCTATCTTTAAACTCAAACTATCTGGGTGGGCATTGGTCAGTAAAATCAGCTGTTTCCCGCTTTTTCTTAACGCTTGTAAAAAGTCAGGCACATCGTCACGAATTGAGATTAAGTGCTGGATCTCGCGTTTTAACTCCATAATGGGTAACTGCAGTTGTTCTTGCCAGTAATCTAAGCAATACCACTGAATTTGCCCCATAACGGCTTCATAGCGGTCTAATATATCAGCGCGAGCGGTTTCTAGGCTTAGGCCCTGACGTTTGGCATGAGCACGAGGCACGACTTCTAGAAAAAAGTGATTGTCGAAATGAAGATCCAGTAGGGTGCCGTCCATATCTAATAAAACGGTGTCGATATTTGACCAATTTAGCATAGGCATTTAACTTCAAAGGCTTTATGATTGTGTTATTGGCCATGATAGCAAATAAAGATTTATGTCACATAAAAAGCATCCCAATCCTCCGGAAATTTTAGCTTGCGATGTCGTTGCTAAAAGCAAGCTCTTCACAGTAGAAGCGTTAACACTCAATTTTTCTAACGGTGCCCAGCGAGAATACGAGCGAGTACGTGGCGGCGGGCGCGGTGCGGTAATGATAGTGCCCATTACCGCCGATAATGAGCTATTATTAGTGAGAGAGTATTGTGCAGGCACGCATAATTACCAGTTAGGCTTTCCCAAAGGATTAATCGACCCAGGGGAAACACCGGTGCAAGCCGGAGACCGCGAGCTCAAAGAAGAAGTGGGGTTTGGCGCTAAGGCGTTCTCAGAGCTCAAAGTGGTGTCGCTGGCGCCCAGCTACTTTAATGCCAAGATGCATATTTTAGTGGCCAGCGAACTCTACCCAGAACGGCTGGAAGGGGACGAACCTGAACCGTTAGTGGTGGTGAAATGGCCGTTAGAAAAATTATACGATTTATTGCAGCAAGAGGATTTTACTGAGGCGCGCAGTGTGGCAGCGCTGTTGTTATTAAAAGCTCATTTAAACTTGGAGGCATAAATTGCAGTCATATTTAGAGCCCTGTATTGCACTGGCTAAGCGTGCTGGTGACGCTATTATGTCGATTTACCAAGAAGATGATATCGGCAAGCAGGAGAAGTCTGATAATACCCCGGTGACTGCTGCCGATATTGCTTCCAATGAGGTGCTAATGGCTGGGCTTACCGCCATTGCTCCAGACATTCCGGTGATGTCGGAAGAAACCCCGATCCCCCCGCTGGCAGAGCGACAACACTGGCAGCGCTATTGGTTATTGGACCCCATGGATGGTACGGGAGAATTTATTCTAGAAAGTGGTGACTTTGCAGTAAATATTGCCTTAATTGAAAATAACCATCCTGTTTTGGGGGTTATCTATTGGCCTGCGAAACAAACCACCTATTATGCCAGTAAAGGAAGCGGGGCTTATAAGCGCGTGGCTGACAAACCCGAAGAGCAAATCTACGTCTCTCCACCCGATACCCTAACGCTGGCGGTGAGTCGTCGGCAAAAAATCGAAGCCGTAAGCCAATATTTGAATAGCCAGTTTGATACCGTGGCCTTAGGCTCATGCTCACTGAAGGCGTGTATTATTGCCGAAGGTAAGGCTGACTGCTTTTTGCGTGTCGGTCCGACAGGAGAATGGGACACTGGAGCTTCACAAATCATTGTTGAAGAAGCCGGAGGCTGTATTACGGATGCCGAGTTTAACCCGCTCACTTACAACCAACGTGAGACCACAGAAAATCCAGACTTTATTGTGATGGGTCATCCCGATTGGCAGTGGCAAAAATTAATTAGCCCACACCACCGACCACTAGGGTAGGGGCTTTCGGTGTTAATTGGGTTATTTTTACCCAGTTAACACCTTTTAGAGATTAAATCCCTTGCAATAAAATTTTAATCCATTATGATAGCGACCTCTTCGAAGTTAAGGCTTCGCAAGAGCAAAGTACAGGCGCGGGATGGAGCAGAATGATAAATCATTCGCCGGGCTCGCTAAACCTGGAAAGGGCCGAAGGTCGTCGGACACCGACGTGTTTGGTTCAACACAAAATATACAGGCGCGGGATGGAGCAGCCTGGTAGCTCGTCGGGCTCATAACCCG